>CAMOEE010000001.1 GCA_946611835.1 uncultured Treponema sp.
TCCATAAAGTTCTTTTTATTGCACATGCCCAAAAGCATAGTTTCAAAAGCTACAGACCCTTCTTCATCATCTTCGCTAAGACGCTTCCATTCGTGGAAAAACTTGAACTTTGCACCAAGAGTTCCAACCTTTGCTTCCGGCCCATTTGCAAACATTATGAAAGCGTTGTAATAAAAAAGCTGAGGAATAGTAGTCTGATAATCTTTGTAATTATCGTTGTAAGCATTTTCTACAGGAATATCATCGCGCTTGAGTTCAACAAATAAAAGAGGTATTCCGTTTACAAAGCCAACAATATCAGCCCGGCGGTGATAAACTTCTCCCCAGATTTTCATTTCCTGCACAGCAAGAAAATCATTTTCTTCCGGATGATTAAAATCAAAAAGCTGAGCCTTACGTTTTACATAGCTACCGTTTTCATCTTGAACATCAACTTCTATTCCTTCTTTGAAAAAGTTATAGTTCTTTTCGTTTGTCTGAATTGCAGAATCACTGGAGATTTTTGTATTAAGGATTTTTAAGACCTGTTCAAAAATATCATCCGTCATCCAGTCATTTAATTTGAATACAGCTTCTTTGAGATAACGGGTCAAAAGAATTTCTTTATATGATTTACGACCAATAGACTTAGGAGAAGAATCATCATCGAGCACTTCATCATTGTAGGCATAGAAAGTTCGCCACTTGAGAGTATCTCGCAAGAGTTCGATTGCACTGTTTTGAACAAGCTCGTTTTCGCTGTATTCGTAACTCATATATTTATTATACCACAAAATAATTATAAAATCTTTTTTCTTGATTTTAGGGCTAGAATCTCATATAATCGATGTAGATCCTATTAAGGTGAAAGTGGGCTACATGCCATGCGTTTCGAAAGGAACCTAGCCTTATATTGGGTCTATTTTTTTTGCTTCCAGAGGATTCTTATCTGAATAGTAATTATTTGGATATTTTGCTGTATCAAAGATATCACAAACAAAACTGATTTTATCTTTTAAATAATTATAATATCTGAATTCCCTTTTTTCGTATGCACGTTGAACTGTCCAAATTTCCCATAGAAGAAAAATAACAGTCAATTTCAGAATATAGATGAAGTCGATTTTCAAGCAGCTTCGTTACAAGATACTTATAAATCCTTGCTTCTTTCAAATCAAATTTCTTTTGGAATATCTTTCAAATAATCATCATTAACTAATTCTGACTGTAATGCAAGTAGACCTTTCCTAAAATCTTTTGGATCTTCTGTTTCCAAATAACCAACTATGAATACTTTGCTTGCATTTCCTGTTTCAATTAAATTTACACCTTTTCGACCAAGGATTTGCGGATCTCCAGCCTCATCAAAAAAAATAGTACATTTTTATATCTTTTGTTTTCTTCATTCTTGCCTCAGTTACATTATAGCAAATAATAGAATTTTAAACTTCAACTTCTCCATTCATTAATTTTGGAAGAAGTTTATCGCGGGCAGATTGAAGAAGTTGAATTTGATTCTGTAATGATTTTATTTTATCAAAATAACGAGCGGCTAGTTTTGAAAAATTTTCAAGTAAAGATTCTGGTGGAATAATTATTGGCATTGACTTTACAATCTTTGAATTAATCGCTGTAGAAATTGCAGATGTACTACCAAGAGAATCATAATGAAAGTTTTTCAAATATAAATATATGTATTCGCGAATAAACTTATTATCTGTTACAAAATGGGCAATTGCTTCATTTGTTGTCATCTCTTCTGTTGTTATAGAAACTCTTCCAACAGTTAGCTTAAAACTAAGCAAAACAGTATTTTCTGGAATGATTTTTACATTTTTTGACTCGATAGCTTCATTTGTAAGATTTTCTGATGTTTGAAAAATAAATACTCCAGAGTTGCCCATATCGGCAATTGAAATCCATTTTTTGCCAATATTTCCTTTTGAAAACCATTTAGTTTCATTCCTTGGCGGAGTTTTTCCTATTGTTATTTCAAAGTAGTCTTCAGCCCTAACTCTCTTCCACCCCTCTGGCACACCATCAACAATCTTTACATTTTCATGGCCAGGGAAGTTGAGTTTTACAAACCATTCTTTGTAGAGCTTCTGTGCTACCTCTTCCAAAAGTTTTATCTGCTTGCGGTTGTTTTCTATGAGGTCATCGTATGCAGAAAGAATTCCAGCGATTTTTTGTTGGGTTTCTAGTTGAGGACAAGGAAATTGAAATTGTTTAACCAAGTCTATTGTTAATGCAGGTTGAGCAGACCCTATTGTTCTTGCCCAGATTGTTTTTTGTCCTTCTGCTGAGTTAATGTAATAGAATATAAATTGAGAGTTTACATTTTCAGAAATATCTTTTAACCAAATTAAATTTCCATCTTTAAAATAAAATGTTTCATCTTTGACCAAATACGGGATTCCTAGTGTTACACCAACTCCTGTTATCAATAAATCATTCTTTTGGGGAACTCCATAATTCATTTTCATTTTTCTATATAAATCATTACTGATGAATAATTGTTCTGAAAGTTCTTCACCTCGATTTTTTTCAATGATTTCTTTTTGGCGATAAAATGGTATTCCTGTTTTTGTATATTGATTAGCAAAAACTCTTTTACTCGAGGTTACAGTTGCAATATCTCCAAGTCTAACTTTCTTCCACTCAGTTTTCATTTTTCACCATCCATTTTATAGAATTGCGTTAGCAATTCCGAATCTGTGTGACAATTCGGGGGCGTTGCGGGGGTTGCCCCCGCAGAGAGGGTAGCGGAAAACGCCGCAGGCGGTTGGAGCGAGGGGGAGACTTCCCCCTTCTTTATTTTTTCAGTTGCCATTTATTTTCCTTCCGTCAGAAGTTTTCTGTCTTCAACATTTTCCAAAACCTTCATCTGCTGGATAGCGATTTTGTTCAATTTTTCCAAACGTTCGTTTTGTGGAAGCCCATCATTAATAAATACTGCATTCAGATTTTCCATATTGCTAAGACAAATCAGCTGATTTATTGTCGCATAATCGCGAATGTTTCCTTTTAATTCTGGATTTGCTTCCCGCCACTCTTTTGCGGTAACACCAAACATAGCGACATTTAGCATATCTGCTTCATCTGCATAAACAAAAGATTTTTGAGCGGGTGTAAGCTCCGGCGGAATAAGATTCTGCTTTATAGCATCTGTATGAATACGATAATTGATTTTTGCAAGTTCACGTTTTGCACTCCAGCCAAGCTGTTTTTGTTCTTCTTCCTTTAAGCGCTGGAATTCTTTTACAATATAGATTTTAAATTCAGGACTAATCCACATTGCAAATTCAAAAGCAATGTCTTTATGTGCGTATGTACCACCATAGCGACCTGCTTTAGCCTGCAGACTTATAGCATTTGTTCTTTCAACAAATTCTTTTACGCTAATCTTAAAACTATTTAATCCAGATTGACTTTTAATTATGGCGAATTCGCCATAATTAAAATTTGGGTTATAGACTTGTTCCCAAATTCCAATATATTCCAGAGTATTTCGGTTTCTGAGCCAGTCTGTTATAAAGAAATCTCCGTCTTTTGCTTTTAGCATATCAGTAAGACAAAAATAGTCTTCGTTATTAACCTGAACTACTGTAATCTCTGTATCTTTTACATTAACTTTTTGCATTCTCTGCTCCAGCTACAATTTCCCAATGGCCGCCCTTATCGGCACCAACACGGCGGATAATACCTTCATTTTGCATTTCTGCAAGCATTTTTTTAACAGTTGTATGGCCAATATCAAGCATAGTTACTAATTTTGAAATTGTAACATTTGAATCTTTATTTATGGCTTCTAATATCTGTTGGCACTTTTCTGGCCACTTTTCTGGCCACTTTTCTGGCCACTTTATTGTTTTCTGGTCACTTTTCTGGACATGTTCTATAATTTTCTCCCCAGTTTTCTGAGAACTTTCGTCCGGCATTGGCTCAACTCCATAATTCATATTCTTAAAAGTAACACTAAAAGAATATGGATTGGAATTGAACACAGGAAGGTTTTCTTCTGTATAGTTTGGTGCAAATTTAACTGCGTCCATAATTTTTCTGAATCCACTGCCACGGCGTTCCATAAAATCCATGCGGGTAAGCAGGTCAGCAATTACGGGATTTCGTCTTGTGGAAACTACATTCTCAAGCTTCTGATCCTGCACGGGAATTCCGTCGTACATTCCACCCGGGTTCTGAATTACAAGGCGGTCATCAAAAATATCAATATGAATTTCGCTTCCTAAAACACCATAATCACGATGAACAAGCGCATTTACCATTGCCTCGTGAATTGCACGCTCGGGAAAGTTTTCTTTATTAACTCGTGTTGTAGGAAGTTTGTACCAGATTTTCTGGTTATACAGTTTTATAAAACCTTCACCTTCGTTTAAAAGCTGCAAAATGCTTCCGCTAAATTCCTTATCATCAATTGCATCATAAGAACTAGGTGCTTTTGTAAGCCCGTTCCATCTTGTACAGAAAATACGTGAATGAAAGAAGGGACAGACATCAGTAAACAGGGCTCCAGCATTTGTCAAAAAGTCATCTTTTGTTTTTAATCCGAAAGAATAATAATCCTGTGGTTCAATTCGTTTTCCTGTGCGATTGTAGTAAAGAGATTCAAAATAGGTAAAACTAAAATCTTTTGCTTCGTATTCAGATTTAAGCGTATCCCAGGTTTTATTTGTTCCTTTAAGAATCAGCTCATGCAAAATTGGAGTATCAGCCTGAACGCTGGAAGAACCTGCTCTGATGAATGTAATCTTTGTTGAATTTTCATTCAGATAATAAGGAGTATTTAAGCCGCCAGAAACTTTTAATACAAGAACTGTATTTCCATCCACTGTGTCTGGTTCAAGAATAAATTCTGGAATTGGGGATATTCTGTCTTTAATACATTCAGTAATAAATTCAATTTCTCCCTGCAAATCTGCTATAGGGCAATACTGGCGGTTTTCATCATCAATACCAAAAATCAAAGCACCGCCGATTCCGTTTGCAAATGCACAGACACTTTTGAGCCAGCTTTTAGTTTTTTTATGTTCAACTTCGCGCTTAAAGTCGCATTCTGTATGTTCAAGCTTAAACTTGCTTAAAGATAAGTTTTCCATGAATTACGCCTCCAGCCCTAGTTCTTTCAGATTTGCATTTATCGTTGCCATAAGGTTATTACTTTCGTCCTGAAGTTTATTAAGTTCTACATGAATCTCTTTCATGCGTTCTTCAAAGTTTTCGTCATCTTCCAGAACTTCTGCAACGCCAACATAAGCACCTGGAGTAAGGGAATAATTTTTCTCTGCAATTTCTGCACGGGTAGCGATTTTACAAAGACCTGCGATATCAGCATAAGTGCCATCGCCAAATTTGTCTGTGAGCCAGATTGCCTGTTTTATTATTTCTTCATTTTCCTTTATATTGGCAATCATGTCTTCATTAGCCTGTTTAATGGCTTTCTTCGATTTGCGGTCTGCTTGGGCTTCTGCCTTCTGTGCCGTCTCTTCACAAATCTTAATCTGCTCCTGTGTGATTGCTAAAATTTCATGAAGATGCTCAATACTATTACATTCTGTGAGTAAGTCTCTTTTCTCCAAATCGTCTATGAATAAAGCTCCTGCACGGATAGCATCGAAGTATTCTTCAAGAACAGTCTTGTACTTATCAATTTCTCCGCAATAAAGATGAACAATGCTGGTAAGATTTTTAATCTGCCATTTTGTCCATTCGTTTAAGTTGCGGTCTACGACAGTAAAATAATTACGGGCATCTATAAAAAGCACCTTGTTTTTAAGTTCATCCTTTTTGCCTTTATCAAAGAACCAGAGGGTACAAGGAAGACTAAGCGTATAAAAGAAGTTATTTCCAACACTGAGGATTACATCTACATCACCAGTTTCTACAAGCTTCTGGCGGATGTCGCGGTCTGCATGCTGGCTGTCTGTTGCAGAGGAAGCCATAACAAAACCTGCACGACCGGTTTCATTCAGATATGCATAAAAGTAACTAATCCAAAGATAGTTTGCATTTCCAATTTCCTTTGTTTTTTCATTGTAGCCGGGAAGCCCGAAAGGAAGGCGGCCTGCATTAAGAGCAGCTTCGTATTTTACTTTGTTTACATTGAACGGCGGATTAGCCATTACAAAATCACATTTACCTTCAAGTTTGTGATAATCGTTGTAGAAGGAATTTGCTTCGTCTCCGCTGATGATTTTTGCATTAAGGCCGTGAACTGCCATGTTCATCTTACAAAGCTTTGCATTGAACTCAACTTTTTCCTGTCCAAAGAAAGTGAGTTTGTCACTGGCGTTGATTCCATTTGCATTTACAAAGTCGCCTGAGCTTACGAACATACCACCAGAACCACAGGCAGGATCAAGAATCTTTCCATGTGTCGGCTGAATAATATTTACAATCATTCTTACAAGAGATTTTGGTGTAAAGAAAACGCCGTCATCACTGGCGATATTCTTTGCAAACTTGTTTAAGAAATATTCATAAATGCGGCCGATTACATCATCTTTAATTTCGTTGAGGGCATCATTGTTGAAAAGGCGGAGAAGGTCTTTGAGTAAATCATTCTTGAAAATTGTCTGATAGTTTTTTGGCAGAATACCGGAAAGGTCCGGGCATTCTTTTTCGATTGCTTCCATAGCCTTATCTACAGCTTCTCCAAGATTTTTGTCTTTTGGAAGATTTAAGAGATAATCATAGCGGGCGTTTTCTGGAAGGAAGATTGCACTTTTTGATTTAAAATCACTTGATTCAACCGGAAGTTTTACTCCGTTGCGGCTTGGACGGTCTTTGAGAATTTCTGCTTCAACATATTTAAAACGGGTAAAAGCATAGCGAAGGTAAATGAGCCCTAGGACAGGCATGCAGTATTCCTGCGAACTGAGTTTTGAACCTTCGCGTAAAGCATCTGCGCTTTCCCAGAGGTCGTTTTCTAGTGATTTTATGTTGTTTTGTGACATGTAGGATTTCCTTTGCTTTTTTCTACTTGTAATTTCCATTATATCACAATTTTCGCCCATTTTATAGCGGTAATCTCCACTATACCTCCCTCTACTCTCGCCTCAGCAAATACCAGTAAAAAGCCTCCATAAAGAACCTGTTCCCCGCGCTCTCAAGGACATTAAGTCCCAGCGCGTCCCGGATTTTTTTGAGGCGGTAAATCAGCGTGTTCTTGTGAACATTGAGCTTCTGGGCTGCAGTCACCAGATTGTAGTTTGCGGCAATCAGCCCTTCAGCAACCTCACTGAACTCCTGAAGGAATTTTTCGTCCAGCTGCTTTTCGTACACATTGAAGATTCTTTGAAGTTCCGACTGGGGCATTATGCTGGCAATGTAGGACGGAAGCCTGTCGTAAAAATAGACGATTTTCTCCCGGCGGCGGGTCTGCTCCTCAAGCCACTTGCAGTGACGGTACCCGTAATAATACTGAGAAAAAGCCCTCTGGAAACTTCCGACGAAAAAAGTACAGTCAAGCCTGGCATCGCCAATCCGGGCAAGAGGCTCCTTCAGGTAGGCTTCGATTTCGCCCTTTCCTCCGTCCGAAAAACTATCCGGACCAATAGTCTTGAAGACCAGAAGATGGCTTTCATCGACCGTAAAACTGATGTCCTCGCTGGTGTGGAGCCGGTTCGCCTTAACCAGGCTCAAAACAGAAGCGGCTCCTGCTCCCCGGACCTTGCACAAAATCGGGACCCGGCAAAGCTTTTCAGAATACTGCAGGTCAGAGGCAATCGTGCGCAATTCCTGAACATCGGCGTGCTCAACCTGGGTCAGAAGATTGAAAAACCTGTCCTTCCTGCTGAAACGGAGCCTGAGCTTTTCTTCCTGCCTCTCGAATTTCAGCATGGCTTCCACCGCCATCTTAGTAATCAGCGCAATCGGCCGCACCTCCTCCGGATTCCCGGTGATTCCGACCACACCCTCCCGCTTTCCATCAAGCATAATAACCTGGTTTATGCCCGGGAGAACGCCCGGATAGTCGCCCTCCTTTGTGGTGACGACGAACTCCTCGCTGCCGGTGACAATTCTGTACGCTACCTCATGAAAGGTTCCGATTCTCCTGGGATCCCGGCTTGCGATTATGATGCCGTTCTCGTTCATTATATTGATGTTATATTCGGTGTACTGAGTAATCTGCTCAACGAATTTACGGGCGAAGGCTGCTTCTATCATCGTTCCACTTCTCCAGTCTCTCATCAATCGATGCAAGCTCATTCTCGTAGTCTGAAATCTGTAAATTCAACTTTTCCTCAAGCTCCAGGTCCGTCGTCACGGATTTTTCGCGCCTCAAGTCAGGCAGGACGCTTTCCTCCAGCTCGACTTTTCGTTTTTTGAGCATGGTTATTTCCTTTGGTGGCCGGCCTCCCTTCTTTCCGTTTTCCTTGCTGGCCTGAACCTTTGCCCGGCTGGTGGATTTTCCGTTGTAAGAATAAAGTGAGCCAATCCAGAACCTGAGCGACTTCAAGGCCTGGGCCATCTCGAATTCAATATTCTCAAGATGACGGGCCGCTTCCGCCCGCTCGCTCTCAGAGATTTCGGAGCCATTTTTTGACTTTGCCAGCTGATTGATTATTGAAATCTGATTCTGCAAGTCCTCCAGCGAAGAAATTGCCTTGTAAATCTGTTCTGTTTTTTTCGACATGAATTCAGTATAACCCAAGATTTTAGGTTTCCGCAAGTTTTTTGACAATCTTTTTTTCCTTGTGTTTTCCCAACGATTTATTTTGCTTTATCAAGATTCCTGACTTATAATTAAAGAATCAAATTTTGAGAGGTACACAATGGCACAATTTTTCAAATGCAAGAAATGCGGCAAAATCATCGAGATTGTCAACAAGGGCTGCCCTGTAGTTGTCTGCTGCGGCGAAGAAATGACTGAACTTAAGGCTAATACAACGGATGCCGCCACAGAAAAACATGTTCCAGTAATCGAAGTAAAGGGCGACAAAGTAAATGTCAAGGTTGGCTCAGCCGTTCACCCAATGGAAGCCGATCACTGGATTCAGTGGATTGAAATTGAGACCGACAAAGGCGTTCAGAGGAAATACCTCAACCCGGGCGAGGCCCCTGAGGCGACTTTCGCTCTCTCAGGCGAAAAACTGCTTGCCGCTTACGAATACTGCAACAAGCACGGTCTCTGGAAAGCCGAGGCTTAATCAGTAAAAATATTAATCTTATAAATCTCTTTTAAATCCTCTGCGCTTCATCTGCGGGGGATTTTTTATGAGGGCAGGCTTAGTTTTTGCCCCTCAGCCTGTATGTTCCATCGGCGATTTTGGCAAGAATTTCCTCGTATGGCATAGGTTTTCCAAAGAAATAGCCCTGAAGACGACCGCAGCCACATTCCCGCAAGAAATCCACCATTTCCTGAGTTTCCACGCCCTCGGTAAGGGTCTCCATTTCAAGCGATTTAGAGAGGTCAACTATTGACCTGATAATCTTTCGCGCCTTGTCGTTGCCGCTGAAATTCTTCAGGAATTCCATGTCGATTTTGAGAAGGTCAAAGTTAAAGTCTTTCAGCACATTCATCGAAGAATAGCCTGAGCCAAAGTCATCGAGCCAAAGGACATAGCCCAAATCATGAAGTCGGGCCATAGCCTGCTGCAAGCCCGTCACATCCTTTGAAAGGGCACTTTCCGTAATCTCCACATGCAGAAGCTTCTTGGGAATCCTGTATTTTGCGACAAGAGCCTCAAGCTCACCCACAGCGTCCATCAGCTCAAAATCAAGTCTGGAGAAATTCATTGATGTGGGAAGAACCGGAAGATTCTTATCCAGGCAGTCCCTCATGAGGCTGCAAACGCTCTCATAAACACACCTGTCAAGCTTATGAATCTGATGAATCTCCTCAAGGAGGGGAACAAACTGGGCAGGCAACAAAAATCCCATTTCGGGGTCAATCCAGCGGGCAAGAGCCTCAAAGCCGCAGAGAGTCCCGTCCTCCGCCCAGATTACCGGCTGATAATAGACCTTTATGTAGCCGTTCTGGACCGCCTTGTCGATATTGTTGAGCACATACTGACGGAGCTTGTACTGCCTGTGAATATTATCATCATAAATTTTTATGTGCTCCTTCTCCGGATTCTTTATGAGTGACATGGCATAGCTGGCCCGGTCTACCGCATGGCGTGGAGAGACAGAAGGATCCGTTACGGGATAGGCTCCGGCCTTTAAATCGAGGTAGACTTCCCCGCTCTTCTCCAGCTGGAACCATTCGTGCCCGCGGACTCCTGCCTTCATGTAATCTTCTTTTGCGGTGAGAATCACGAACCTGTCATTTGAATGGCGGGCAAAAGGCTCTCCTTCAAATTCTACTGAGATAACCCAGGCCATAAATTTTAGGAGGGCGTCCCCCGCCTCATAGCCGAAACGGTCATTGTAGGTTCTGAAGTTAGTGACATCGCAAATGATATATACAGGCTGTTTTCCCTCGGCAAGGCTTTTTTTGCAATATGCATCCGCATCTTCCTCGAATTTTCGCATGTTGGAGATTCCGGTGAGTTCATCGGTGACGGCGGCCTTTTCCAGCATGTAGGACTTCCATGCTTCCTTTCTCCTCTGAGTATAAGCGCTGATTTCAAGAATCATGAGGGTAATTATAAAAGTGATGTAATTGACGATTTCGGCCTCGTTCATGTGCCAGGGCTTTCCATCACGGCCAACCGAGTAGTGATTGACAATATAAACGAAGCCGGCGGCAGGAATCAGCGTAATCAAAAGGGAAATGTAAGGTCTCCAGATAACGATGATGCTTCCTATCATAATCATGGTGAGGAAACAGGTAATCATTCTTCCGCGGGAAATGTCAAAAAGTGAAGTGGTGATTCCAAAGTAAAGGCCAAGAAGAAAATAAAGAAAAATGAAGAACCTTATGAATCTTTTGAGCTGTTTCAGCCGGCCGTAAAGATAAAGGGTCGAACAAACACAGAGAAATACGGCCGCAGAAAGCAGAATCCAATAGCCCCCTGTTGACTGGAAAAAAGAAGCAAAGCCTGTAAACCTGGAACCATGCCGGACAATCTGGCGGATAAGCATCCATAGCTCAATTGCGATTACAATCGATGTAAGGTTCCTGGTGCTCTGGACATCGGCTTCCTTTAAATATTCCTCGACATATTCAGGATTTTTGTGAAAACCAAGCTCATCACCAATACGCTTCAAAAGATTCTTTATCGTCATTCGATGCTTATCCCTCAGAAGAATATTATAACACGGAAACTTAAAATTAGCTCAAAAAATCTTTTAGTTCTGAGAGCGCTTTTTTCATTATGATTTTTGAATTGCTATAGCTTATTTTGAGGATTTCGGCCGCCTCTTTGAGGGTTTTATTGTCGTAATAGACCAAAACGACCAAAGCCCTCGCCCGCTCTTCGAGACGCATAAGGGCGTGCCCAAGTTCGGTGAGGGTTTCTTCGGTGAGTATATTGTCGAGCGTTTCATCTTTGTAGGCGATATCTTCATCCAGCTCGGAATGTTGCTTTCGCACCCGCCAGAAATCAATCAGCGTGTTGTGCGCAATCCGGTAAATCAAGGTGGACGGGGAGGCTTTTGACGGATCAAAAGATTCGGACTTGTCGTAAAACTTGAGGAAAACATTTGCCGTTAAATCTTCGGCGTCTTCCTCGCTTATCCGTTTCCCTATAAAGTAATAGAAGACCTTTCGGTTGTACTCCTTATAAATTACGTCCTTCTCGCTTTGTGTCACAAATTGTCCTTATTATTCAGGCTTACGGCAACTTTTTTTTATTGCTGATAGCTTCGATTAAGCCTGCCGCATTCACCATTTCTAACTCTTCATCATTAAGCTCGAAAGTGCTCGGATTTGACTGAAGAGAGTCGATATAGCTTCGTGCGCTCTGAATAGCGAAATTCATTACTGAATTTCCCTCAAATTTCTGATAATCAAACAGTCTTTTAAGTTTTTTGTCGTTCATAATATCACCTCTCAAGTCAGTTTTCATTTCGGTTATTTATACGAACGAAAACCAAAAAAGGCTAATCTTTTTGAAAGTTTTTTTGAAAAATTCTTCGCCTCCAAAATCACAAACAAACAAGATAGGTCATTATAAAGTTTTTCTCAAATTTTATAAAGTATCCCGCTGATTTTTATCCCGCTGATTTTTATCCCGCTGATTTTTATCCCGCTGATTTTTTTCACGGTAATGGTTATTTATTCTAACTTTTGTTATATTATATAGTATGAAATTAGGTGCCATTCTGGTTCTTTTTTTAGCAGGCGCCCTTTGTTTTGCACAGGAAGAAAAGCCGCTTTTTAATTACGAAATCGAACCAGAACACAAAACATTTTCTCTTGAAAAGGCCATCACTCTTGCAGTCGAAAACAATTACGACATTCAAAAACAGCGGTACGCCTTGCAGGAAGCACACTCTCAGTTCCTGCAGGCAAAAGGAGCTACTGACATAGAAGCTGGCGCACAGGCACAGTATCAGCGCAAACAAAATCCTGTCGATGAATTTGACCCCAACTATCAGTACGGATATTCATGGCTCACTCCCGGTAACGATTACGGCGTTTATTCAAGCAACACGCTCACGGAGCAGACGGCCGGCTCCGTCTTCTTGAGAAAACTATTCAGCTTCGGCCTTGAGACAAAGCTCTCATACACAGTCCAGAGGCAAAAGAATACGCCCTACTATTCTTACGGGAAGAATTTCGACACAAAAAAATACGAGCAGGAAGAGGCCCGCACCAATGGAGAAATCAAGCTGGAGCTTTCACTTCCTCTGTTCAAGTCTTTCTGGAATTCCCTCACCTCTCTTCAGATCGATGCCGCAAAAAATTACATGGACCAAATGGAATTCATGCTGTCCGACACAATCTCAAAACAAATCATAAATGTCACCAAGCTTTACTGGAATTTCTTCCTCACTTACAAGAATGTGGAGCAGCTTGAAATCCTGCAGAAAAAAATCGAAGAGCGAAACAAAAGCATGGACGACCTGATTCGGGCAGGCGTACGCTCAAAAAATGACTTGCTGGCAATGCAGGTCAATGTGAACGAAAACCGAAAGCAAGTCCAGGACGCAAAGATTCAGCATAATCAGGCAAAAATGGAGCTTGTCACGGCCCTGGGAATCAGCGACACAAGCTTAATCGGAGACCCGGATGACTCATTTGACAGGGTAGAACTGAAATTAATTGTTCCGCCAAAAGTAGAGGAGCTTACAGCCGAAATCATCAGTAACATTGTCGAAAACAGGAGCGACCTGAAAGCCCTTAAAAAACAGGTTGATATCGCAAGCCTGCAGGTCCGTCTGGCAAAGGCTGATTCACTGCCCGACGCAAATTTGAATTTCGGAATCGGAACAACAGGAACGACATATTCAGACAGCGCAGACAAATTCTTTACATCCGGGCTATGGAATAACCACGGGCTTAATATCAGCGGTGCATTGAGTGTCAGCGCAAAACTCGGGAACAACATCAAGAAAGGAGCCATCGAAAAGGCAGAGTCGGCCTACAACAATGCCCTGGCCGACTACAACAAAACAAAGAATACGCTAAGTCTCCAGATACATAATGCCGCCGAAAAACTTGAGATTTACAAGGCTCTCGTTCTGGATGCCGATGAAGGTCTCAAGCTCAACCTGAGCCTTTACGAAAACGAGCAGAGAAGGTTCTCGGCCGGCCTGATTACCGTAGACAATCTTCTCTCCCAGGACCAGAAATACATTTACGCAAAGACTTCTTACTACCAGCTTCTGGGAAACTACATGCAGGCAATTCTGGAATTCAAGTATTACACCGCAAACATGATCGGACTCAAATAAATCAGGCTGTTCTGTCAAGCTATTGACAGCTATTCCTGATCGAGTTTTACGAATTTTCTGTCCTTGAAGACTTTTGGCGTGAGTTTCCTGTACTGAACTGCCCCCGTGTTAGAGAAAGTATAGCTTCCGGCCGCCTCAGTCCAGAATCCCTGATGAAGGCTGTGGGCTATCTCGCTGGGGTCTGCAGAACCCGCTTTTTTGATTGCACCGGCAAGAACCATGAGCGCATCATAGGCCTGCAAAGCTTCCTGGTCAGGCTCCACCCCGAATTTTTCCTCGAAAGAAGAATAGAATTCCTCAAACTTAGGATTGTCACAGTCGATATCAAAATTGGAGACTGCAAAAATCTTTCCGTTTTCGCTTTCCGGGAGATTATCGGCCAGAATAGGATCATCGAAGGGGTCAGAGCCGACAATCGGACAATTGATTCCGTTTTCCCTGACAGTCGAAATAACCTGCTGAATCAGAGGCATCCTGCCGGCAAGGAAAATTGAGTCGAACATGAAATTCGTCTTCCATCGCGCAGCCATCCGGTCAAATTCCTGCTGAGATGTTGTCATGTCAAAGCTGTCACGGCTTATTATGTTGATTCCCCGCTTGCTGCAGTTTATCTCGAAGGCGTTTGACAGGCTGATTCCCGAAGTGTTCTCAAGATAATAGATGATTATGTTCTTCAAGCCCTTCTGCTCGCAAATCCGTGAAATCTCATCGGCAAAATCACTGTCGCTCGGCATGTTGCTGAAAATGAGCGGATTGTTACGCTCCGTGAGGCTATGAATCGTGGAGATAAAATTGAACATGAGGATTCCGTAATACTGGTAAATCAGTGAGCATCGGAGGGAAATATCAGAATATCCGTGACCGACTACCGCACAAATCTCATCATCTGAGGTGATCTGATATGCCATGGTCATTCCCTTGATTGTAGTTCCGCCGTCATCAAATTTGATAAGCTCCATTTTGGCAGGCATCAGGGCCTCGGAGTTGATTTTTTCCTGGGCAAGGATGGCACCTTCCCACATCTTACTCTGGTTCTGCACGAAACTGTTCGCCACGGCAATCTTGACCGTACCCTTATTGTAAAGCCTGTTTACTGCAGAACGACGCTCCTTTACCGGGTCATCGTCATCACAAGAAGAAAACAAGGCACCCATAAAAAGAAATCCGATAAATATAAATAAAAGTTTCAGTTGTCTCATAATAATAACCTCCTGCTAAATATTCTGCCTTCTCGCAAGCTGAGCGAAATATCCGTCCTGCTTCATCAGCTCCTCGTAGTTACCCTGCTCCACTACCTCACCGTCTTTCATTACATAGATTTTGTCGGCGTTGATGATTGTCGAGAGCCTGTGAGCGATTATGATTCGGGTGACTTTAAGCTCGTCAAGGCTCTTTCGGACGGCAATCTGGGTAAGATTGTCAAGGGCACTCGTAGCCTCATCAAAAATCAGGACGCTTGGGCGACGGATAATCGCACGGGCAATAATCAGCCTCTGCAGCTGGCCGCCCGAAAGAGTTGCTCCTCCTGCCGGAATCATCGTAAACATTCCCATAGGCATTTCCGCGATATCCTTGTCAAAAGAAACCTTTCTGGCGGCTTCCCATGCGTCAGCTTCTTTGAGGCCTGAGCTTCCTACTATATTCTGCAGGATTGTCCCCTGCAAAACCGTGTCATTCTGAAGGACAACGCCCAGCTGCCGCCTGAGCGAACCGATATCAACCGCCGAGATATCCTGGCTGTCAAAGAAAACGGCACCAGACTCAGCTTTCTCAAAACCAAGGAGCATACGCATGAGGGTTGATTTTCCTGCACCGCTCGTTCCGACAATGGCAACGAACTCTCCCTCTCTGATGCTCATGTTCACATCTTTAAGAACAAGAGGAGCATCGGGGGCATAGCGGAAATTAAGGTGGCTGATTTCGATGTTACCCCGGAGCTTGTCAATCGGTGGTTTAGAAGACTCTATCTCAGGAAGAGCATCAAGAATAGGGCGTATTCGTTTTGAAAGGGGAATGACATTGCGGATTTGGAGCAAGGCCCCCGCCACACCAAGAAAAGCTCCCTGGAAGGAAGAATAGGCGCTCAAGAATGCCATGAAAGTACCCGTGGTGAGTCCGTTGATAGCCTGAATCTTCAGTCCACGACCATACAGATAATAGATGATAATGCTCACGACCGTTGGATAGACCGTATTAATCAGTGAGTTTACGATTCCAACCAGACCAAGAGAATAGGCAATTTTCATCTGACGGATATACTCACCCGACCACTGGGCAAAAAATCTTTTTTCGGAATGAGAATTCGTGATTTTTTCAATGCCGTTGAGAAACTGCAGGAGCATACCCTGAATCTTACCCTGACAGTCAATCAGCATCTTTTCCCACTTGTATGTGATGAAACAGAAAAGGGCAGAAATGATAATGGGGAAGATACAGAAGAGGATTCCCCATTTGGCGAAATAGCCCGAGAACCTGAAGCACTGGAACAAATAGACGAAACTGAAAATGAAATTCATGAAGACCGAAAGGACAATGTTGAAAATCTGCTTCCGGATTTCGGCGATGGTCATGGTGCGGGCGGCCAGGTCACCGGAAGAGAAGCCCTTGAAAAAATCAACCGGGAGCTTTAAAAGCCTGTCCATGACTGCCGCCTCAAGATCGCTGTCGGCCTTGGTCTCCATTCGCATGTTGGCGAAATATTTTGCCAGGTTTCCAATCATCGCGGAAATATTACAGATGAAAACAAGGAAACAAATCTGAACCGCCTGACTTTTTGCCGCCTCAGGGATTACATTGTCGATGAAGTTTCGTGTAATCAGAGGGGTGATGAGGCCGATTAATGTGCAGAGAAGACCGATGATGACAAAGCGGGCGATATCACGCTTGATGTCGGCGAGGACAAAACGACAGATTGACTTGATCGAGATTTTTTCGGCCTGCATGGTCTTGTAGGCCATAATTGCCATGGGGTAAACCTGCCTTGCGTTCTTCTTCGTGACAGGAATCTCAAGCTGGTCACTGGGATCGATAATCTTATAGCCTGAGGAATTTTTGTTTTTGATGAGGGCAACAGGAATCAGGTTTTCGGAAGCATCATTTTCGATTGAGATGTTGATGTCACCCTCTTTTTTGTAGAAACCGATTAAATGACCGTTGTCTTCCTTGTACCAGTTTTCACGGAGGACAACTTCACGCACTCGAATCGTGTTATCCTTAGCAAGCTTTTGTACGCCTGATTTGTTGGACTCGTATTTTTTGTCGGGGAGCTGCCTGATTGAAAAGCCGCCCATATGTTTTGCGACAATCTTAAAGACCTGAACGACAGGAAAATCATCGGGCCTGTAAAGCCTTGTGTCCGTCACATTTTTGTTAATGACAGAAGCAATATTTGCAAGCGCATCCGAAAAAGCGTAGTCCGAGGCTCTCTGCTGCTTCATCGAGCGCAGATTTCCCATGGCGCGCATTGAGTCCGCATTGATGAGGATTTCCTTCTGCCATTTGGAAGCATTTTCTGCAAAATTCGGGTCTTTCGGCTTGGAAAATTCTACCTCAGTTTCGTTAGTTCCCGTGAGGATGATGTCATATTTTTTGTTGCCTGAGATATTGAGGAAGCTCTCACCCTCAACGAAATTCGCAACCTCATGCCTGGCTCCAGTCCGGCCATCCGGGAGTTTTTTTACAAGAAAGAGATAACAGTGCCCGCAGAGTACCTTGATTTCGTAAGGCGAGCCGTCAAGGGTGAGGTAATTCGTATTGTTGATTTTGTAAATTTTCTTTTCCATAGTTACATCATCCTAACCAGTTCGCTGTACAAGCCGCCCTTTTCCACCAGCACATCGTGCGTACCCCGCTCAACGATGTTGCCGTGGTCAAGAACGATGATTTCATCGGAGTCTCGTATTGTCGAGAGCCTGTGGGCAATAATGATGCTGGTGCAGCCCCGCCTTCGGATGTTCTGATCAACAAGCTGCTCGGTGATTGCATCAAGCGCACTTGTGGCCTCGTCCATAATGATGATTCTGGGGTTTGTGGCAAGAGCACGGGCAATCTCAAGACGCTGTCTCTGACCGCCGCTGAAATTCTTACCGCCCTCGCTGACAAGTGAAAAATATCCGCCTTGCCGTGAGGTGATGTCATCATGAATGCAGGCGTCTTTTGCGGCCTGAATATAGACTTCTTCTGGAATCGTCGTGTTCCACATGGTGATGTTGTCTTTGACCGTTCCCTCGAAAAGCGAGATGCTCTGGTTGACAACTGCAACCGAAGCTGCGAAAGTCTTCCGGTCAATCTCGCTCAGAGGTTTTCCGTCAAACAAAAGCTCCCCGCTCCACAAAGGATAGGTGGCGCTGATTAGCTTTCCGATTGTGGACTTGCCGCTTCCTGTGGCTCCGACCAGCGCGATTCTTTTTCCAGGAGTGAATTCAATATTCAAATTTGAGATTAGAGGGGCCGTAAGCGGGGAATAGCCGAAAACAGCATTCTTAATGGAAATATAGCCCTCAAGCTTTTTGATTGGCGCATATTCTTTGCTGAAAGAATCAGAATAAGATTTTTCGTCAGTTTTCTGAGAGGCATCTTTCGTCTCAAAATCATCCTTGAACATTTTTGGAATCGGATATTCCATTACATCATCAATTCGCTGCATGTCGGCATTAGCGGAAAGAAGGGATGCACCTAGGCTCAGGAAGGAATTGATTGGGGAAGAAAAATGTGCCAGAAGAATCTGAAATGCCATGAGCATACCGACCGTAAGATGACCGTCCATAACCCGGATTGCGCCGAGACCAAGAATCAGGATTCCCTGAATCTGGGAAATTGTCTCCGGCACGATTGAATTCGCCGTGTTGGTCTTAACGAGCCGCTGATTCTCCAGAATAAGCTTTGCCTGCTGGCCGGACCACTGCATGAAAAAGTCATTTTCTGAGCCGGAAGCCTTAAGAGACTCAATCATCTCGATTCCCGACATAGTTATACCGCTGAGTTTTCCGCCTTCCATCTCGATTTTAAATGACTTATTCTTGACCCTCTCGCTCGTAATCTTAAAAATCACTACGAGCAGGATTGTGAGCGACACCGAAATCACTGTGAGGGGAATATCATACATGAGCATTAAAACGAGGAAGAAAACCGTGCTGAAGAGGTTAATTATAACCCCGATAAGCTGCCCGGAGACAAGGCTGGCAATCGAATCGCAGGAAGAAATTCGGTTACAAAGCTCACCCGGAAGCCTCTGAACAAAAAACTGGAGCGGCATCCTGAAAATATGGTCGATGAATTTTGAAGCCGAAGAAAGGCTCAGTCGTACCTGAAAGCGCATCAAAACCGTATTCTGAATCGCCTGTAATATAGTAGAAAGCACGCAGGTAACGGCCATTACAAAAAGCAGGGGTTTTAAATGCCCCATGGAATTTTTGACAAGAATCTCATCAACAAAAAATCGTGAGAAAGTAGGATAAACAAAACCGGGAATAAAATAGAGGAAACTTAAGAATCCGAGGAAAGTAAAGATTGAAGAAAGCCCATTGAGCCTTTTTTTGAGCCTGTTCCAGATTTTAGGCTTTTCGCCGCCCAGAAGGAAATCAGGCCCCGGCTCAAAAGTGAGCACGACACCGGTAAAGGACTCGTCAAATTCGTCCATGTCAACGGAACGCCGGCCCAGGGCCGGATCATTTATAACGACTGAATGGCGCTTAAATCTCTCAAAAACAACGAAATGATTGAAATTCCAGAAGATAATTGCCGGCCGGTCAAGCTCACGGAGAGAATCGACTTCCATTTTGAAGCCCTTTGCTTCAAGACCGTACCTTTTTGCAGCCTTAATAAGGTTGCTGGCCCTCGTTCCGTCTCGAGAGACACCACACTCCATACGAAGTTCTTCCAGTGAAACATATTTGTGATAATAAGAAAGAATCATCGAAAGGCTTGCGGCGCCGCATTCAAGGGCTTCCATCTGCAAAACCGTCGGTGCCTTTACCTTTTTAAAAAACGGAAATTTCATTTAATTCAGTATAGTTTAATTTAAGTAAAGTGTCAGTAGAAATCTAAAAACGAGAAAAGCTCCCCTGATATGAACCAAAGGAGCTTTTTTGCTGAATATTAAAAAACAGTAAGAATCCGGGCCTTAATGCTCATTCCCATTAATTGGTCGGCTTTCTCACACGAATTGTAAAGATTGGGGCTGTCTCGTCAGCCTGACTGAAGGCCTGGTCCTCGATGATTTCGATGTAATACTGATTTCCTTCTTTGAACCTGCCAAGATAAACGCAATTTGGATCTGTTATCTGATCGCAAAATCCTCGCTGCTATTCCAGGTATAGCTAAAGCGCGTATCTCGTCCAAGGTCATAAGCAATGTGAAAGAAATAATCCTCCATTTCTTCAAAGTCCATTTCATCAAGCGAATGGGTATCCGGGAGGCTGACTTCTGTAGTGTGTTTCCATATGTCAAAAGAGTTTTAATATTATTTTCAAGAATTTCCGACTAATAAACGCATTAAAAAAGTACGATTCCCGAACAGAGAAGTCCGGCCAGAAAAGCCCCGTGACTGCAGGAATTCCATCTGTTCCTGCATCTTCTCCACCTCAAGCTCAGGATAAAATGTATGGATTGCCGCAAATGCCGATTCGGGATTCGTTGCGGCATCAATAATCATTGAAATCTTCTCTATATCAAAATTCTCAGTAACTCTCGCAATTGTTTCTTCTGCGACACCCTTCCGTGCCAGAATCGTCCTCATTTCTGAGTTTGTCATACCTTTTTTTGCTCCTTCGTATTTTTACCGGTTTTCTTTTATTTATACGAAGAAAACTTAAAAAAGGCTAAAAAAATGGCGGCAAAAATGCTTGCCGCCATGATATTTTTGATTTTCCCCTGCCTTACTTATACCTCAAGATTTGTAATCGCAGTTTTGATTTCGGCCGTTCCGATTTTAAGGTGCTCAGCCGCATCCGAGACCGCTTTCTGTACTTCTTTGAGCTTGCCCATACTCTCAAGCAGCATCTCTCCGCCGTTGTTCTGCTCCTCAACAGAAGAGTGAACCATGCCCTCCTGAGTTTTGACCTGGCCCGAAAGGGTTACGATTCTGTCAAATTCCTTTGAGACCTCATCGGTTCTTGCTGTTGTGGTGTCAATCAGGCCCTTCATGTTCTTTAAAACATTGTCAATTGACTTTGCCTCTTTGCTGGAACTTTCGGCCAGCTTTCGGATTTCTGATGCGACTACGGCAAAGCCCTTTCCGGCCTCACCGGCGTGACTTGCCTCGATTGCGGCGTTCATTGAAAGAAGGTTTGTCTGGGCTGCAATCTGGTCGATTGTCTTTCCCATCTCCACAAGGCCCTTAGAACTTTCTTCGATTTTCTGAACCAGGGCATTAATCTCGCGCACGCTTGCCTGACCGACATTCGTTGCTCCCTCAAGCTCGTTTACGGCGGCGAAGTTCTTCTGCAAGATTGCGTTGATTGAACCGATATTACCGATCATCTGCTCGACGGCCGAAACCGAAGAATTGACATTCTCTGACATCTGGTCGGTGACTTTCGTAAGAGAGCTGACATTCTTTTCGTTTTCTTCAAGGCAGGCAACGCTCTTTCCCGTGACTTTCTGGATAGAAGCGCTGATTTCGTCCTTAAAATCCCTGGTCATTTTGTGCATGACATAGTAAGAGCAGTGAGACATCTGGTTTACGCCGTTATGAATTGCCTTTGCCATTTCCTCACAGGAACGATAGCCGCAGGCCTGGCAGTCGAGGATATCCTTTTCTTCAAATTTGCCCATCTCACCGAAGATTTTCTGGATTTCAGCCTTTGAAGGCTCCCTGAGATGTCTGACCGACGAGCTCCTGTCAACATAATTTCTCTTGTAGATTGACTCTTCCCAGAATTTATCAATCGTTGCATTGAGTTTTTTAAGCCCCTTTTTCATTTTGCGGTCGTTATCCATTTTCCAGAGAGACTTACGCTCTTCAGCACGGCTTTCGATATAGTTCTCAACCTCGTCAATCGGCATGTTCTGGTTGTCAGTTCCCGCACCACAGTTACAACCATGGGCGCAGTTGAGGCAGTCGATGAGCTGATACATCGGAGTCTTACCCTTTTTTATGTCCTCGCTCAGCTGCTCGAAATACTCGTAGACTTCCGGGAAACCTTCGATTTTGCGGGTGTTCTTTTGGATTCCTTTTACGAACCTGTCCGCAGTACGCAGGAGACCGCCCGGAGTTGAGTAAAGAACTCCCCTCTCAGCAGGCGGATTGTCATATTCAGTTTTCGGAAAGGAAGCGAGATTAATATTATTCTGCTTGAAATGCTCAGAAATAGAATGCATGGTGACATTGAAGTCCCCGAGGCCGTTCTCATCAAATTCCCGTCTTTTTGCATAGCATGGAGAAATTGCGGCAACCTTGCAGTTGGCATATTCCGGGTAGAATTTTTTAATCATTGTGACAGTATGGGCCATAGGGCTGTCAGCCGGGGAAAGATACTGAATCAGCTCAGGATGATAAAGCTCAATCCAGGTGACGATTGCCGGACAAGGCTGGGAAATCACGAGCTTAGGATTGTTCTTTTTGATATGCTCGACATAAGACTTGGTCGTAAGCTCGGCACCAAAACTTACATCAAAAACAGCCTTTACGCCGATTGATTTGAGCCAGCCGTTAAGCTCAAGATCCCTGCCCTTGAATTGAGCGGCGGCGGCAGGAGCAACAATCGCAACAACCCCGTCGCCTTTTTTGAGGGCCTTGAAGAAATCATCTGCATCATCAATTCCATAGCGGGCCCCGTGAGTACAGGCCTCAATACATGCACCGCAACCAATACAAAGCTCATGGTTGACTTTTACATAATCGCCTGAACCGTCGTTACACATTTTTGAAGGACAGACCGCAATACAACGGTGACAGTTAACACATTTGTCTTTATCAACAAAAATTACCGGTTTCAACTCTGACATTTTAGTACCCTATCAAAAAAAATATTTAAGTGGATTGTACACACAATTTAAAGAAAATTTCAATATATATCAACAGCCTATTTGAATATTCTTACATTTTTTGCACTTTTTTAGCATATTACGCATATAGCCAAAGATTTTTTGACACGGAAAAATACAAGAAGAAGACACAAGAACGATTATGCCAAGAGCGAAATGGCTAAAAAAATGCTATAATATCTTGATGACTACTACATTCACTTCTCTTACGGCCGAAGAAGAGAAAATCCTCGAATCATATTGCGAGAATCATTTTGTCTCTTTCAATGCAAGCGGCGAGGAAGACTTGTCTTTCCTCACTTTCTGGCGCAATTTCATCTCCGGGCTAGAAGAATCAGGCCCATCCGCTGCCATAAATACAATGCTTATTCCTGACCTGCCAGTTCAATTCAATCAGGAAGAAGGTATCTCGGCAGAAATTTACAATTCGACGGCAGGGGAAATTCCGGTCATCACAATCAGGGACAGCGAAGACTTCGAAAAGCTCGTAACAAACCTGATTCACAAAGGGAAAAGGCCCGAAAACCTTGGCTCAACCGGGGCTTCCTTCGTTTTCGGAAAGAAAACACGATTCATAATCCTCTCTCAAAAACCCTACAGCAATGTTTCTGCGCGCACGCTTGGCCTCAAAGAAGAAGACTGGCTAAAAAAATCGCTTCAAATCAGGCTGGAGCATGAATGCACTCATTTTTTCACCAAGAAATTTTACGGAAGGGCACAGAATCACCTGCACGACGAGCTTATCGCAGACTTTTTCGGCATTCTCTCGGCTTTTTCTTTTTACAAGGCCGAATACTTTGAATATTTCATGGGAATAAGGGGTAATGAAGGAAGCCGACTTTCCTGCTACATTCCCCACAGTTCCAAAAATCTTTTAATAGCCCTGAAAGAAAAAGCTTCCCGGGCAGCATTTTTCCTCGAAGATTTGTCAAAAAAAGCGGATTTTCAGGCCCTCTCAAAGAGCGGGAAAATCCGCCGTTTATGCGAAACTGACCTGCTGAAAATTCCGGATTAAACTAACGGGCCTGCTGAGCCGGCTGCTGAACCGTAAATTCCTCGCCAACTCCGAGCAGTTTTTTCTTGATTGTCGGAAGAATCAGAGAGATTGGTCTTCTTGAATCGGTAGTGACTCTCGCCGTACAAATGTAGCCTGAGCCAATTTTTTGGGCAGGACCTTTTGAAGATGACCATTTGTAGCCTGAATATGTAGTCGGGTCAGGGATAATGCTTACCTTGACCTCAATCGGGTTCTGAATCTGATGGAATGTATTCGCAAGGCTCATGTTCTGGAGGCTGGAAACAAGATAATTGTCGCTGACAGGAAACTCGGAGACATCAGTGATAAGCCCCTGAATAAAACCGTATTCCTCCTGCTTGACAGTGGTCGGGGCCAGACCGATTTTCATGCCCGGGCGGATTTTCTTTCCTTCCATTGCCGGAAAGTAAACGAGGGCGCCGATTGTAGCCTCATCGCTGCCTGACTCAATCACGGCAATCGTGCTTCCAGGCTGAACATAATCGCCCCTTCGCACAGGAATCTCCATTATTCGGCCGCTTGCCGTCGCAGAAACCTGGGTCGCTGTCTGGTAACTATCGTTCAACAGAAGAATCTGCTGTTTTGTCTCTGTAATCTGCTGCTCAATATTCAGCTCTGTCTGGCGGGAGTTGAGGTATTCCTGCTCAGTGATAAGTCCCTGGTCAAAAAGACTCTTCATCATCTGGGGCTTTGAGGCACCGGTCTTACTCGCAGACTGAATCACGGCCTGCATCTTGATGTAGCCGTCAAGTTTCTTTTCGTTGACCTTGATTTGGTCAAGAATATCCTGTCTTTCGATTCGCGCTATAATCTGACCATTATGAACCATATCTCCATGATTCACGAAAATATTTTTTACCGCACCCTGATTCGCATATTTTACGCTTGTAATGAAGTCGCTGTTAACAAGAACTCCCGTTCCGCTGACGGTATCAGGTACAGAACCAAATATACCCCACAGAAGGGCCACGAAAACGATGATAGCCACTGAAATCAAGGCAAGGATACTCGATGGTTTTACGACCGTCATTGTCTGATCAAGCTGATCGAGAGAAGCGATTCTATCCAAAGCTGATTTTCTGAAAATTGCGCGTTTCATAGGTTAACTATAATTTAAAAATCAAGAAGGTGAAAGTCTTAAACACGGCTCCAGAGGGCACAATAAGCCTGAGTTCGGGCCGCAAAACGGGCAACCTTCAGAAGAGCACGGATTTCTGCTTTCGTGTACCAGAAAGCCTCGATTTCTTCCATCTCTGAATCGCTCGGCCTAATCTCACCGCTGGCAGTTCCCGTAATCACAATATTCTTTTCGTTCGAGAAACCGACGGCAGAATAGCTCTCAAACCAAATCTCTTCTATATGAAGAAGCTTGAGCCCGGTCTCCTCCCTGAGTTCCCGCTCGGCCGCCGAAGCCGCATCCTCACCGCTGTCAATAAGACCCGCCGGAAAATTGTAAACCCACTCCCCCGTCGCCATCCGATATTCGCGTGAAAGAAGAATCTGCTCCTTTTCTTCGTCGTGCATAATCATGACAACGGCATCGACACGCCCGCCACGCAGATCATCAAAATCCTTTATGTTAGGGTTTCGGCTTATCATCTCGTAGGTCTTGGTCTTTCCGCTGGCAGTCTCGTACTCGATGTTGTAGCGGGTAATGAATTTTCCCTGATGTATCTTCTGAATTGACTTGAATTTCATGGCCTACACTCCGCTGATCGTCTCGTAGTAGATGCATCCGTGGCTGCACTTGCCCTTGAACGCTCCATCACAGATCGGCATCTTGCACAGCATCTGAGCCTCATCATCGGTGCGGCTGATTCTTTTGCGCACATAACCGATGTTCTCAAAATTCTGCTCCTTGCCTTTTTCGAGAGCAGCGCAAGTGTTTATCCAGACGACATTGCAGTCATCATGGGCACACAAGTCAAACGAACGGCGGAATTCATAAGAGCCAGTTGAAAAGGACGGAACGATAATCAGCGTGAGCTTGAAGCAGCGCATGAGCTGTTCCATGTACTTTGTGGTCAAAAAGTCCTTACAGATGAGGATTGCGATGCGCCCGATTCCCTCAAAGTGAAATATGTTCACGACAAGGCTGGAAAGTATTCCCTCAAGGTAACCGGTACCATTCATGTCAGCCCTGAAAGGATTCTGCTTGCTCTGGCGGGAAATTATGCTGCCGAATTTATCAAGAATCGTGACAGTGTTACCTCGTTTTTCCCAAAAAGATGGAAGAATTATGAGAGAAGGGATTTTTGCCCGCTCCTCATCGGTCAGGGCCTTGAGTTTTTTAGTGATGAAGTCCGTCATCTCGGGATTTCCCAGCATCTCCGGGAATACGATTATGTCGCTGTCATTCTGTGAAGAAGTTACGATTTTCTGCCAGATAAGCTCGTTCTCGGACTCCCAGCCGGAATTGTCATAGGCAATCTCAAAATACTGAACCTTATCCTTTGAATAAGGCACGACATCAAACCTGCGCTCAAGGCGAAGGGGCGTCGCAGCGATTTTGACAGAACGGTTTTTAGCAAAATTGGGAAATAAATCTTTTCTGAGGAAGAAATGCTTGTCAATCAGCTCGCCAAGAATAGAGTTTTCCATAAGGAGCATGTTGAACAGAAAATTATCCATTCGGTTGTAGCTGTGACTAAGCCTGTGTTTTCGTTCCCAGACACATGATGTGCGCGGAAGAAGGCCGATTCCAGTAGATTCCCTGTTGCTGTTGAGCACAACAGAAAAATCATCTGCCTGAAATTCGGCGATTTTCTCCTGCAGAAGGGTCTCAAGGCTCTCGTCAAGAATTTGAATCAGGCCAACAATCGCAAAGAAATATTTGTCTTTCTTAAAGACCTCGATGAGCTCCTCAAGTTTCTCATAGAAATCTTCGGTCAGCTCATCCTCTGCGACATGGTGAATCTGAAAAATCCTGAACCCATCGCTCTCCTTCTCAAACAGAACCGGAAGAGCCTCAAAAACAAGCTCGTTGATTTTGAATTTCTCGGCATTCGAAATACAACTGAAATGCACAAAGAACTCTTCCGCACAGGATTTGATTATGAGAGAACAAAGTTCTGCGATTATGTTGTAGATTTTCACGGCTTAAAACGATTTCTTTACGATAATCTCGACTTTCTTGCCCTGAATTCCAACCAGAACCTCATCGGCTATGTTCGCAATTATAGAGCGCTCAAGCTCATCCCACTTCTCGCTCTGCTCCTTCTTTGCCTTGTTACGGTAAGCCGCAAGCGACCAGGCCTGAGCTGAAAAAGAATTAACGCCGGAAAGTCCGTCGCTGTAAAAGCCATAGCCCAAAGGCATATCGGCCGCATTGGTCTCGTAGTCAATCATCATGAAGGCAGCAGCCAGCTTGATTTTTGCCATGATTCCTTTGGCAGAAGCGTTTTTACCGGAAGAAGAAACCTCAAGCAATTTTTCGCGTTTGTCGCTCGTGAGGGCTTCATTTGGAGCAAGCTCTGTGTGAAGCTCGAATTTATTGCCCTCGCTCTCAACCCAGAATTCTCCGTCAGAAAATTCAAGGAGCTCAGGCAACATCCCGACGAGCTCTTCCGCAAGAAGTCGAAGACGGCCCGCATCCTTTTTTGAAAGATTTGAGTAAGATGCAGCCTTTTCTGTCTCATCCAGCAATGCCGAAAGGGACTCCGCTCCCTGAGAAAGTTTGCAAATATCAGATTTCATTATCTGCTCCTACTGAATGTTAAGAATGTCCCGGAAGCCTGTGACATCGAAAATATCAAGAACAGTGTCACTGACATTCTTTACGACCATTCCGTCTTTCTTTGCGAATGCCTTGTGTGCTGAAAGGAGAACTCGCAATCCGGCAGATGAAATATACTCCATTTTTGAGCAGTCGATTACAAGTGCTGATGCGTCGCCAACAGCCTGAATCTCTTTCTCCAGCTCTGGAGCTGTGATAGTATCGAGCCTTCCCTCAATACCCAATGTTACAGAAGTTCCTTCCTGTGTTTTGTTGATAGTCATCTTTTCCTCCATAACAGAATATTTTATCCTAAAATTTTAATTTGACAATAAAAATTTTTAAGAATCAAACATCCTATAATCAATGTTCTAACCCCTTAAGTTTAGAACCACAACAAAAATTTTATGCCAGCAAAAGGAGAAGATACTCCCACTCCTCATCCAGCTGGATAAATTATAGCACATAATAAAAATTTTTTACAGACATATTTAAGAATATTTATAAAAAATTTTATAAGTAACAAATTTTCAACGCAAGGCAGAATCAGGGCTCGTCTACAAATTCATACACTTTAGTACCAAAAAATCAACGCTTAAAAACAATATCGTTCGGTAGTCAGAATTCAGCAAGAATTGCGAATGAATCTGAAAAATCAAAATCAATTCTTTTTATTATAAGAAATTACCAAAGTAACAAATTTTCAACGCCATATACAAAAATAAAATTTACCGAACGGTAGTAACAAATTTCCAACGAAAAGACTGATTTTGGTAACAGATTTTCAACGAAAAATGTAAAAAAAACGAGTTTTTAAAAGAAAAAAATAAGGACAAAACCTTGAAATAAAAGAGGTAACAAATTCTCAACGCCTTCTAAAGGCAGAAATACTCGTCAGAACAAAGAAAAACAAGGATAAAGGCTGAAAACAGGTTCCAAGTAACAATTAAACAACGAAAAACAACATTTAATATAGAAGGAAAAGCAAAAAAGTCACATAATGACAACGATTAGCAACAAAATCCTGTGGAAAAACAAATTTCAGGTAACATTTTTACAACGAAAGGAAGATTCGCATAAATCCTTACATAAAAAGGAAATACGGAATCTTCTCAAAACAGCCGGTCACAATCTCTCAACGAAACCGTCACAAATTCACAACTTCTTCTATATAAACAAATAGAATTCAAATAGTTTTTTAAAATTTAAACAAATAGTAAAATTCGTTAAAAAGTTAAAAACTGTTGCCTTTTTGTGACCAGTCATTTTAGAGGTTTGCCGTAACAAGAACGTAGTGTTTGTCACTTGGAAGAATCACAGGCTTGCTTTTGGCAAAGGTTATACCGGAATTATCCTCTGCAATCGACACATTGAGGTCAGGATAATACTTGCTTTTTATAAGTTTTATCTGCTCCTTCAATGTGTTCCAGTTGACCCTTTCCTCAGACTCGTAGCTTTTTTCCTTTACGGGCAGGAACTGATTGACAAGCGATTCCCTCGAAATGAAAATCGGCTCAGTGATGCTGTTGTTGCGGTAGACGAACCAGGCGTACAAATCCTTTCCGACGACGCTTGATATTTCCTTGTAGACACCGTAGTCAATCGGAACTGAGTGATCCTTCGAGAGCTTGGTGAATTTATCGGAGAGCACAATCGTAAGGCCTATGCTTTTCTTTTCCTTGCCGTTCTCGTCGATGTCAACATAGCTCATTGACTCGAAGAAAGGAACCACACCGCTTGTATGCCAGGTTGCCGTGACCTTTCCGTCAAGTTTTTCGTCCTCGCTGAAGAATTCCTTGAAAAGAACCTTATCTGTCTTCTGTGTCCTTTTCTCCCGGAATACGAATGAGGCTCCGGAGAAGCACTCCAGCTGTTCCTTAATTTCTTTGCCCCGCTGTTTGGGAAGCTGCAATTCATCCAGAAGCTGCTGTAATGATGTGTACTGAAGGATTACAGGCTTGTCCGAAGATGCTTCTTTGTCAAGGACGGCGTGAGTCGTCATAATCGTGAGCAGAAGACGCCCGTTTTTTCCGTAGGGAACCTTGATATCGCTCGTGAGCTTGAAGTTTATGTTGTTGTATTTCCGCTCGAAGACATTTTTCTTGACATCTTTTAGAGGAAGGGCCGCTGCGATGAAGGGGCTGGCTATGTAGCTCCTGTATTTTTTTATGATTTCCCGGGATGTCGTCTCAATCGGGAAAAGCTCCTGAAGATATTTGTTATCGTTGTCAGTCATCTTAGCTTTCCTTGCGCTTGTATGAGTGCGAGCTGATTGAGACCTTGCCGTTCTCCAGGTCTTCCTTGAAGTAGTCCATGGCGCACATGACAAAATGGTTCATTGAGACGCCTTTGAGGGCGCAGAATGACTTGAAGACGCTCCTCTCCCCTTTCGACATAGAGACCAGGAATTTTTCCTTTACCTCGCGGCGTGTCGGGCTTTTTGAAGTTTCTGCGGCTTCCTGAGTGGCAATTACCGATTGAGCCGTTATTTGCTGGGGTTGAATGGAAGCAGAAACTGTCTCTGCGTTGAGAATTTGTGACTCGTCATTTGAAATTTGAGCCTGATTTGCCTCCGGACGGGTATTTTGATTAGGACTTGTGTTTGAAGCCCTTAAAAGCCCTTCTCGTGCCCCTGGAGCTGTATTTACGCTTTCGGTCTGAGAAAAATTACTGTTGATTGCGGCTGCCAGCGGATCGACTTTTTTTGTTGCGCCTGCATTGTAATTCTGTGGAACTTTCATTATTTTGTCATCTCCCTGATAATTGAGTCGATTGCGTCTGTTGTTTCCTTTCGGGCGGTGATTGCCTTATCCTGAATGCAGTTCTTCAGGATTTGAGCCTTTACGAAAGATGTGTCAGTCGGAATAGTGAGGAACTGGGTGTCGTCGAAATTCTTCATGAAGTTCTCGGCAAAGAGCGACTGGAACTTCATTCGCTTGTCCTGCTGGTTGAGTATGACGAAAGAGATTTTTTCGAGAAGGTCCTTGCAGCGGATTTCTTTTGTCGTGGTGATGAGGTTTTCTATGAGCGTCTGGAATCCGTCGGCCGAGAACTGGTCCAGCTTAAGGACAGGAACGATTACATCGGCGCAGTTTGCGATGCCTTTCTCGAAGTCGCCGAAAGCCGGAGAGGTGTCAAAAATGAGATAGTCGAAATCTTTGAGGGCCGGGAAAACCGTATCCTCGAAGGCGTAGTAGTTCCTTGTGCTTGCGGCAAAGCTCTGCAGGCCTCCGTTGATTGCGAATGTCGGCAGCAGGAAAAGATTGTCGAAGTGAGTCTGAACGAGGCAGTTCTCCACCTTAATTTTCCCAGTGAGGACATCAGAAAGCTCGTACTGGAAATTCTTTGAGAGCCATGATGACGAGTTGCCCTGAGGGTCACAGTCGGCCAGGACTGTCTTGTAGCCCCGGCGCGCAAGTTCGATCGCACAGGTGACCGAAATGCTGGTTTTTCCGGTTCCGCCCTTGCGATTCAAGAAAACGAAAGATTTCATAAATTTTCCCACCTTTTTGAATTTTTTATCCCCTGCGGGATTTCAGCAAAAATCATAAAAATTATATATTTATATTTATATAGCATTTTCTATATTAAATCAACTATGAAAATATAATAAAGAATATTAAAATAGATAGTAAAAAGAATATTAATAAAGATATAATAATATTAAAAAGTATATATTTATATAAATATAGCACAAAAATTGAATTTAACGGGCCCCCGGAATTTAATTTGAGTAATTTTATCACCTGAAGAAAAATGGCCCGATTTTAAAGATTCCTTTCATTTTTTCCGACAATAATAACCTATGGAAAACAAGACTGAACGAACGCTTTATAAAATCCGTTATGTCGGCGAAGACTGCGACTTTTTTGAGCCGAACAAAATCTATCTCTGCGTTGGCGAGATTGTCGAAGGCCCTCAGAAAGGCTCCCTTTTCGTAATCAATGAGATGGGCGAAGACTACCTCTACGACTCTGAGAAATTCGAGCGCGTGTAAATTTTTCTTTCTAAAAATCTGAATTCGCTTTATACTTGAAGAATGAGTGAATATCTGGATTTTATCCTTTCTCATCTTCCCTGGTTCTGGGTGGGCGTGATGATCTTCTGCCTTATTTTCGAGGCCGTGTCTTTTACGCTCACTACTGTCTGGGCAGCGGTTTCTGCCCTGCTCATGATTTTCCTTTCCCGCACAGCTCTTCCTCTCCGCTGGCAGCTTCTGGTTTTCTTCCTGATAACGATTCTTCTGATGATTTTTACCCGGCCTTTTGCTGTCAAAAAACTGAGGCTCGGCCGTGTGACTACGAATGTAAATTCGCTTGACGGTCAGGAAGTCCTCGTCGTCAAGAAAATCACACGCTTTGATAAGGGCGAGGTCAAGGCCTCTAACGGTGTCCTGTGGACTGCGATAGGGGAGGGGAGCGGGGAAATAGCAAAGGGAGAGGTTTGCCTTGTCGCTCGTGTAGAAGGAAATACGCTTGTAGTTAAAGCAAAGGAGAAATAAAAAATGATGATACCTGTCTTTATTGTCGTTCTGTTCGTTGTTTTCGTGATGATTGTCGCGAATGTCCGTGTGGTTCCCCAGTCCAGGGCCTGCATTATAGAGAGGCTCGGGGCCTATCACACGACATGGCAGGTGGGCTTCCATGTTAAGCTCCCTTTCTTTGACCGCATTGCCAATTCGATGTCGCTCAAAGAGAAGGTCATGGATTTTCCGCCCCAGCCTGTTATCACAAAGGATAATGTCACGATTCAGATTGACACAGTGGTTTACTGTCAGGTCACAGACCCGAAGCTGTACACTTACGGAGTCGAAAGCCCGAATTTCGCACTGGAGAACCTTACTTCGACCACAATCCGAAACATCATCGGTGAGCTGGAGCTTGACGAGACCCTTACCAGCCGCGATGTAATCAACACGAAGATGAGGAGCATCCTTGACGAGGCGACCGACCCATGGGGTATCAAGGTCACCAGGGTTGAGGTAAAGAACATCGACCCTCCAAAGGCCATTCAGGAAGCGATGGAAAAGCAGATGAGGGCTGAGCGGGAGAGGCGAGAGCAGATTCTTATTGCCGAGGGGCACAAGCAGAGCGCAATCCTTGAGGCTGAGGGAAAAAAGCAGGCCATGATCCTTGAGGCCGAGGCACAGAAAGAAGCCGCAGTGCAGAAGGCAAAGGGTGAGGCTGAGGCAATTCTTGAGGTACAGAAGGCTACGGCTCAGGGAATCCAGATGATTCGTGAGGCTGGGGCCGATGATGCGGTAATCAAACTTAAGAGCCTTGAGACTTTTGCCAAAGTAAGCGAAGGTGAAGCCACGAAAATCATAATTCCTTCAGATATACAGAATATGGCCGGTTTTCTGGCAAGCGCAAAGGAACTTCTTAAATAAAAAAGTCACATTCTGACAAAAAGAGGCTGCCCTTTGTGAAGTTTTTGTCTAACTTCCAGGGCAGCCCCCATGTCTTGTTTTATTCTAGTTCAAATCATTGAATTTTCCGTCGTTATTTAGTGCCAGGAATGCATCTACGACCTTCGGATCGAACTGACTTCCTGAGCACCTTTTTATTTCCTCAACGATGAAGTCGAGGGGAAGCTTTTTCCTGTAAGGACGGGTCGAGCTCATTGCGTCGAAGGTGTCGGCCACGGCGATGATTCGGGCTACCCATGGAATTGAGGTTCCTGAAATGCCTGTAGGGTAGCCTTTTCCGTCAAAGCGCTCGTGGTGGAACCTGGCACCCTGGGCCAAATCTTCCTGAATCTTCACATCCTTTAAAATCTCGTAGCCCCTCTGGGGGTGGCTTTTCATAATCGCAAATTCCTCGTCGGTGAGCTTTGCGGGTTTCTTTAAGATTTCGTCCGGGACTGCGATTTTTCCGATGTCGTGGAGCAGGGCTATATTATAGTATTTGTTGACGATTTCCTTTTTTTCTCCGAGCTGCTCCGCCAGCATCTTTGTGTATTTTGCGACACGGTGGGCGTGGCCGTTGGTGTATTCGTCCTTGCCGTCGATACAGTTTGCGAATGCCTCGATGATGGCGTTCGTGAATTCTTGTTCTTTTTTTGACTTGACCTGCATCTTGTGGAATTTGATGTGGATAGTCTGTGCAGTAATCAGAAGTGCGATCAGAATGAGGGCCGGCCAGAACCATGGGCGTTGCCAGAGAAAAGGTTTTTTGATTATATGAACCGGCTCTGACGGTATGCCCTGAACCCCGTCGTTGTTCTGCGCAACTACAGTGAATTCGTATTTGCCGGGCTTGAGGTTGGTGTAAGAGGCGAGACGGAGATTTTCCCAGTCAGAGTAGTTTTTGTCGAAGCCGGAGAGCTTCTGTCTGAATCTGACTTTGTCAGGTGCAACAAAACTCAGTCCGGTATATTTTATTGAAAGTCGTTTTGCGGAAGGCGGAATTATGATTTCCTGACCGTGGTAGTCAAAAATCTCGTTGTCGATTGCGTATTGCTGGATTTCGATGTTTGGGGCAAGGTTGTTCTTGGAAAGAGTTTTCGGATCATAGGTCGCGAATCCGTCTACCAGAGGAAAATAAATGCGTCCTTCCGGGTCCTCGTGGGCGAATGATGTTGATGTGACGCCGCTTGTTGAGAGCCCCTCAGTTTTTCCGTAAATCTGAACATTGAATTTCGATTTTTTGCCTGAAATTACATATTCAAGCTCGTTCATGGGCACTGAGATGATGCCTTTGTTAGTCGTAATCCATGCACTTCCTTTTTTGTCTATCAGAAGCTGGAATACGCTGTCCGTTCCAAGGCCGTTTTTTGAGGAAACAGAGTGGAAGGAGTCAGTTTTTTCATCAAATTTTGAGAGGCCCGTTCCTGTGCCGACCCAGATGCTTCCGTTCAGGAAGGAAATTTTGAAGATTACATTCCCTGCGAGTCCGTCGTCAGTCGTGTAATTGCGGAGAATATTTTCGTCTTTGAGGACATAGATACCTCCTCCGTTCGTTCCGACCCAAATCTGTTTTTGTGAGTCCTCATAGAGCCACATGATGTAGTCGTTGCCTAAACCGTCCTTTTTTGTGAGCGTTCTGATCCTGCCGTCATGGTGGATTATGCTGAGCCCTGTTGAGGTTCCTACATAATAGTCGCCGGAAGAAGATTTTATGGAAACCCTGGCCTTGAAGCCAGCCAGTCCGTCCTTGACCGAGTATTTTTTGATTTTTCCGTCTTCAAAAAGACATATTTGCGGAATGTCGTAGGAGAAGCTTGTGACCAGAAGCTCGTTTGTGTCTGTCAGGGCGACATGGCGGATTCTCGTTCCTTTGGTGAGGCGGGTCAGCTCGTTCTGGATGAATTTGTTGTCCTGGTAGCAGTAAACGCCGTCATCGGTTGCGAGCCAGGTTACATTGCGGAAATTGTCCCTGCATATTGCGTTTACGGCGAAGTCCATGCTGACTGTGTGGAATTTGCTCAGCGTGAGTTTTTGAAGCCCGCCCCGGTTCAGTGCCACCCAGAAATTTCCTTCCCTGTCTTCGATTATGGCAACGACGGCATCATCGTTAAGTCCGTTCCTTTTGTCCATGTAAGAATATTTTCCGTCATGAAGGACTGTGATTCCTGAGTGGGTGGCGAACCAGTAATTCCCCTGACTGTCTTCAAGGACACCAAGAACGAGGGCGTTGGACTTGTGATCGTGGGAGACATCGAAAAATGACTCTTTGCCGTCCTTTACACGGATTGCAAGGTTCTTGCCTGTACAGAACCAGAGGGCACCTTTCTTGTCCTCGTTGACAGCTAAAATTTCTTCGCTGCTTATGCTTTCCAGTCCCTGGTATCTTTCAATTTTCGTCTGCTCAGGATTGATTACGAAAAGCTTTCCCTTGTGGCCGGTTATAATCCAGAGCCGGCCCGTACTGTCGCAGGTAATCTCTGCCACCACGATGTTCTCGTTTTCGACGGCTTTAAGAAAATCCGGCGTTACGGTCTTAAAATCTGGTGTGATGTAGCTGACGCCGATTGCAGTTCCCACCCAGATGTTGCCTTTTTTGTCCTCGCAGATGGCATTTATCTTGTTGTTGACCAGGCCGTTTTCCTTCGTGAATTTGACGATTTCTCCGTTCGGTTTGAAGCATGAGATTCCCTCGTCGTTGTGACCGACCCAGATATTGTCCCGTGAGTCCTGGTAGAGGTCATGGGCTGATGCAAAGTCGTACTTTTCGTCATGGGCCCTGCTGAAAATGGTGAATTCAAGTCCGTCGAAGCGGACAAGTCCGTCGTATGTTGCGATGTAGATGTATCCTTTTTTGTCCTGAATGACTTTGTTAACGGTCATACCGGGAAGACCTTCCTCAGTCGTCCATGTCTTTGCCACATAATTCTCGATGAAAGACTGGTCTTTTCCGATATTTTCAATTTTTTGACCGAAAATGCTGATGGAGAATGCTGACAGCAAGAGCAGAATCGCATGTTTTTTCATAAGGAAATAATCTCCCTTTACAATGGAATAATAGCAAACAGAATAAAATAGCGTTTAAATTATCTTTAAACTATAGCACCGTTTTTCTTGCAGGTCAAAGAAAAAGAGTTTATAATAGAAGACATGAAAAAAATTGCAGGAATTCTGCCCCTTCTTTTGATTTGCGGGTGCATTTATGCCATCGATGTTAATAAGGGCGAGCTTGAGTCGGCCCAGAAAGATTCAGTCCAGTTCGAGAATTATAGCGGGCCTCATGCCGTGATTGAAAGTGCGGACGCAATCACAGGAATCGGCCGCGCTCTTGGTGAGGAGGTCGCCCGTGATGTAGAGAATCCTCTTTCTGTTCAGCCGCATGCAAAATATTCTGTCTATCATGTAGTAGGAGCTCCCGAAGAGAAGGGGCTTGACGCAGACATCCTTTTCCTGAATGAGAATGCCGGGGTTGACCACATCAACAATCTCAGACGCATCATCACAGGTTTTTTGACGGCGGCTTACGGCTACCCAAAGGAAGACGCTGAGACACTTTCTGTTTTCATCACTGTTTACAATGCCGTTTACCGGGGCCAGATTTCCGCCTTTGCCACAAAATACAAGAATGCGGTCCTCACATATCTTACGGAGGATTCCCTTGGATTGAGCACGAACTGGGAAGAATGGGCCGGCAGGACACAGATTGTCATTCCGCTCGGAAGTATCGCCGGGGGAAGTGCCACAATCGAGACATCAGAAATCAGCGATGACAAGGTAATCGAGGCCCTGCGCAGGGATGAGGGCAAAAATCTCGATGTGCGAGAAAAGCTGACTGACATAAAAGAAAAAGAAGCTGATAACGCAAGCGAAAAGGCAAAGACCGCCCAGAAAGAAGCCGCCCAGGAGCGGAAAGAGGGCAAGACAGACGAGGCCGGGCAAAGCGCAAAGACTGCAAGCGAGCAGCAGAAAATCGCCGACAAAAAAGGTGAGGAAGTGAAGACTGAGCGGGAGCAGATCTCAAAGGACAAGGCTGAGGTCAAAAAAGAAGAGGTTGCGAAAGCAGCCGAAGAGCAGAACATCAAGTACCTCACCAGTCTTTTTATCGTTGACGAGAAGAAAAAACTCTATTCGCTGATGACGGTTAATCCTCAGAACGGCTCTGTCGTCAAAAAATCCGGCATAAAGCAAATCCGGGAGAAGACGATTTATCCACTTGGAGGTGGATTTGTGGCTGTCTGCGGCGTGAACGACAAGCACTCTGCCGTTAAACTCTGCATTATTGATGAGGTGACCCTCGAAATCAAAAAAGAAAGCAGCGAAACTCTCTCTGAGAACACTTCACTTGTCCTTGAGGGCGACCTTTTCTATGCGATTGTCAGCGAAGGTAAAAAGAATTATCTTGCGGCCTTTGACAAGGATTTGAACCTCAAAAAGAAGAGCGATGTCGCAATCAACGGCGCAAGCCCTCTCAATTTCTACAGTGAGGGAATCATAGTGACCGACGAAAAGGGAAATCCTGTTCTACTTTCATTGCCGGCCCTGGCACCTGTCTGGTTATAAGGCTAGGAGCTTCTTTCGCTCGGATTTGATTGTTTCGCAGAAGCCTGTGTAGTCAGTCTGGGTCTGCTTGCGGAGAAGTTCCGTCATTTGGCAGATTGGTTCATAGAGCGGGGTGAGGGCAAGGTTCCCGACAATGCCCTTGAGCGCATGCACAATCTCAAAGGCTGTGGCGTAGTCTTTTGAGGCTATGATGTCCGAGAGCTTTTCAAAACGGTCGTCGGCTATGCCCATGTTCACCATTTTGAGGTAGAAATCTTCTTTGTTGAGGCATCTTGCAAGTCCTTCATCTACATTTGCACCGTATTCTCTGAGTGAATCAATCGTAACCATAGTCGTGCTCCCATATCTGATATAGTTCTATTATAATGCACTTCTCAGGAAAAACACAGAAAAATTTAAGAAAAATTTGAGAATTTCAAATTTGTGTGTTAGAATTTTTGAAATAACACTTCCGCATGATTTGGTGGTCCAGCTTATGAAAAAGATAATGATTGTTGATGATGAAAAAATCTATCTCATGATGACAAATCACATCCTTTCTTCGGCTTATGATACGGTCTGTGCCTCTTCTGGTGCGGAGGCAATCGAACTTTACAAAAAAGAAAGGCCGGACATGATTCTTTCTGACCTTCGTATGCCGGAAATGTCAGGCTATGAGCTTCAGCAGGCCCTTCAAAACGAATACGAAGAAAAAATCCCTTTCATGTTTATGACAGCCGACACCGACGAGGAGACAGAAAGCAAGGGTTTTGAGAACGGAGCCATGGACTTCATTCGCAAGCCTTTCCGGGCCGACATCCTCCTAAAGCGGGTTAGCAACATCCTTGATACAATCGAAAAGATTCAGGGATTAAAAAAAGCCGTCGTTATGGATCCTATGACCGGCCTTCTGAACAAGGCCTCTGTCGAGCAGGAAATCTCGAATCTTTGCAGAAATACTTCCGGCGTCCTCCTTATGATTGACCTTGACAGCTTCAAGCTGGTGAACGACATTTACGGTCATGCTATGGGCGATAAAATTCTGGTCTGTTTCTCTGAGATTTTAAAGGCAGTTGTACGCCCGATTGATGTCGTCGGCCGTCTTGGAGGCGACGAATTCATTGCTTTTTGCCAGAATGTCAACGATGAGGTCGTAATCGAAAAAAAAGCCCGTTTCATCAACAAATATCTGCTTGATGCCGCCAGGGAGCTGATGGGGCAGGACATGAACATTCCGCTGGGTGCCTCAATCGGCTGTGTTTTTGTGCCCGATGAGGGAACTGATTTCGCTTCTTTGAGCAAAAAGGCTGACAAGGCTCTTTATGCCGTCAAACAGAACGGAAAGCACGGCTTTATTTTTTACACTGACCTGTCTTCGGACGAAAAGAAGGAAGAAGGTCAGACAACGGATCTGGCCAATGCCATTAAGATTTTACGGGAGAGGAGCAAGGGAAAGGGGGCTTTCGTGCTTTCTTTCGAGCAGTTCCGCATGGCATATCAGTTCCTTTCGAGGCTCAACGCAAACTATCAGAAGGAAATAAGCCTGATTTTGTTCTCGGTCAATGAAAAGGAACATGCTGCCCTTCCTATAGAGGATGCAGTCGATGAATTCATGGAGATTCTTGGCTCTTCATTAAGGCAGAGCGATCTTGTTACCAAGAACGGGGCCAACCAGTGCATGGTAATTTTGCCGGAGACTTCTCCTCAGAATGTGGGGGTGGTCACGGAGCGAATCTTAAGCAAGTGGGACGAGGCCGATTCTTCGGCAATGTTTGAAATAAAAATCGAAAGCGGAAAGATGGAATAAAAAAAGGAATGACAAGGCCCTATGTTCGCCAAATCATTCCTTTCTTGAGGTGTTTTTAATCCCTCTGAATGCCTTTTTTTCGTAATTCGCTTACTTCGTCCGGCGGAATCGGCTTTGAGAAGTAATATCCCTGAATGATTTCGCAGCCCGCCTCTTTGAGAATATCAAGCTGGTCTTTAGTCTCTACACCTTCGGCTATGCAGGGAATGCCGAAATGCTTTGCGATTCCGATGATTACATTGACGAGGTACATGGTTTTCTTGTCGTAAATGATTTTCCGGATAAAGCCGATGTCGATTTTAATTGCGTCAATCGGGAGGCATGCCAGCATGTTGAGGCTTGAGTAACCCGAGCCGAAATCGTCCATCTCGACCCTGAATCCAGCCTCACGGAGATTTTTGACCGCCTCGACCAGAATGCTGTTGTTCTCGGTGTAGGCTGACTCGGTGATTTCAAGAAGGAATTCTCCTGGCGGAATGTTGTTTTCCTGGGTGATTTGTAACAAATAATCAACGATTTTCGGGTCGTGCAAATCGACACGGCTTACATTGACCGAAACGGGAAGGGTTGTGCCATGAATTTCCTTCCATTTTCGCATTTGAACTGCGACCTCTTTCCAGACATATTTGTCGAGCTTTTGAATGAGACCGTTCTTTTCGAACTGGGGAATGAATGTGCTAGGAAGCATCTTGCCGAATTCCGGGTGTGTCCAGCTGACAAGGGCTTCGAAGCTGGAAAGGACGGGGGATGCGCCCTGAATGTTGTATTTTGGCTGATAGAGGACTCGGAACTGCCTTTTTTCGACGGCATCGGCAAAATCGCTCAGGATGCGGGCTTTTTTGATTTCCTCTTCCAGCATTTTTTCGTCATATATGGCATAGGCCGAGTTGAATGATTCCCGAAGCGTGTTGCAGGCGTAAAGTGCCCTGTCAAAGCTCTGCTCGATTGATACTGACTGGAATGTGCCTTCGCAGATACCCATGCGGACATGAATCTCCGTTTCCTTGAGAAGCTCCGAGAGATGGAACTGTATTCGCTCCAGAGGCTTGTCGTAGTTCCAGTGATGAGCCATGTAAAGGAAGAAACCGTCGGCGTTGTAGCGGCAGCCGATTCCCTCTGATTCTTCGGCGAGCTGAGTTATGTCGGCGGCAATGGTCTGCAGGATGATGTTTCCGAAATTGCGGCCATAAATCTCGTTTATGAGATGAAAATTCGTGAGGTTGATTACGATGGCGTCCATCGTCGTGGCGGCATTGCGCTCTTTGAGCTGTTTTGCATATTCGAAGAAATATTCTTTTGTGTAGAGATGGGTGAGGAGGTCTTTCTCGGTGGACTGAATGAGCTTCATCTGCTCGGAAAGTGAGATTGCGTGGCGAACCCGTGCCAGAATTACCTGGGGGCTGTCATAAGGCTTTGTTAAAAAGTCGATGGCACCAATCTGGAGACTTTTGATTTCTGCGGACTTTTCGCTGGTGAGAACAATGATTGGGGTTCTTGCTAGTTCCGGGTCTTTTATCACTGTTTCCATGACAGTGTAGCCGTCAACCTGCGGCATGAGAAGGTCAAGGAGCATGAGAGAAATCTGACCCTTTTGGTCACGGAGCACAGAAAGAGCCTCTGTTCCGTTTTCGGCCTGAATCACTTCATAGTGCTGAGAAAGAATCTCGTTAAGCATCTCGCGGTTTACCGCTTCGTCATCGACCACGAGAATTGTCCGGCGGAAATCTTTTATTCTATCCATAAAGATTATTTTAACCCCTTTTTTGAAATTCCGCAAATTCTGTTGGCCTCATTCCTGTGACTTTTTTGAAGACATTTGAGAAATAATTGGGGTTTGAGAAGCCAAGATGACTGGAGATATCGTTCATCTTCATCTTTCCGCTTTTTATGAGGTTCTTCGCCTGCTCGATTTTGAGCCGCTCGTGCAAGGTCTGGGTGGAATATCCGGTCAGCTCCTTTGTACGCCGTGTGAGATAGCTTTTGCTCATCCCGAAATGGCTGGCCATCTTGTTGAGGTCGCACATTTCTTCGATATGGTCTAGAAGGTAGCCGATGATTTTGTCAGAGTCCAGCTTTCCGCCACGAACAGCCGGCTTTTCTTCGGGTGTGAGCTGTACCTTTTCGGCAAGTTCCTCACGGTTACCAAGGAGCAGGGTATGAGTCTGTGTCTTGCCTTCCTTTATATAAACCCTGTGAATGTTCTGGCTGAGGATTTTCTGAAGGTCATCGTAAAGATCCATGCAGCCGTCGTTCATAAAAATGAATGCGTATCCCAGATATTTCCCGGCATGGAAGAGTGGCGTGAGGGTGAAGGAAAAAGAGGATTTTTTTGAGAAATATTTTTTGGGGAATAAGGCTGGTTCCCGGACTCTGATTGGAAGCGGAGAAGGCGTATCCCCGCAGGAATCAGGGAAGAACATCTCGATATTGGTTTCGGACAAGTCATCAGAAAGCGAGGGCGAAAGACATAAAATGATTCCGGGGATTGAAAGTGCGCTCAGTTTTATTCTCAGGATATTCTCGATTTGCCGTAAATTTTCGGCCGAGGAGAGCATGAGGGCCAGGCTCATAAGATTCGTCGTGTTGTGAGAGTCGACCTGCGCCGAAATCATCCTGTAGCGGTCATGGACGGAATGCATGGCATGGAGGGCGTGGAAAATATTCTCGATTTTGCGTGTGGAAGCAGGATTATCAGCGACAAGGGGAAGCAAAATTCGCCTCAGGGCGGAAATATCTTTCGTGAGGGAAGAATTTACGCTGTTTTTTTCTTTTGCGGGCGAATAACGGTATGAAAAAATATGTCTTCTGAACCAGGTGAGTATAGTTCGGGGGGGGGGTACATTTGTATTGTAAATATCTGAAAGAATTGCCTTTATGAGGGAAGTTTTCCTGTCGTCAGAAAGATAAGGGAAAGCCTGCATAAGAGAGTTTTCAAGATATGAGCGGACTTCAATTTCGCTTGAGTCCGGGCCTGGAGCAGGAATGGGAAAAGGCTCGTCGTTCTGGGAATCGATGATTGCTTCTTCGAGACAGCCGCAGCTCTGGCGAATTACGAGCGATGTCTGGACTACACGATGACTTTCGGCCATTGGCTCGGAGGACATAATCTTGTCAATAAGAAGCTCGACCGCCTCATAACCGCGTCTGAAATATGCGAGGTCAATCGTCGTAATCGGCGAGGACGATGTGAGGCCTGCCAGCTGGTTGTTGAAGCCGGTGACAGCGACATCTTCCGGCACCCGAAGTCCATGTTTTTCAAGTTCTTCTATTAATATGTGGGCGATAATGTCGCTCGATGTGAGGATTGCCTGAATATCGTCCTTTTCTTTGAGGAATTTTTCTACTTCTGAGACGACCGCCTGTTCATCAAGAGAATCAGCGAGAAAAATCATGTCGTCAGTTACGGAGAGCCCAAAATCAGCCATTGCCTCTTTGTAGGAGTTGAGGCGCAGCTGGTGAGGAAGTGAGAATTTAGAGCCGAAAAAGGCTATTTTTGAAAATCCGTGGACTTTGACAAGATGCTCAACGAGAAGATGAATGGAATAGTCGTTGTCGATTCTGATTGAAGGCACGCCCGGAATATCAAGGTAGCCGATGTCAACGAGTGGAAGAGGCTTGAGGGATGCGAAAAGACTGCTAATCTCCTCGTTTGATATGTAAGGCGATAGGGACGAGGCCCAGCTTATAAGACCGTCGAGAAGGGGTGGACGCAGGAATGGAAGCCTGGCCATGTACTGCTTGAAAAAACTCGTGTCGATGATGAAAGATGGCTTGATAGCGCTTGCCAGGTTGATGAAGTTGACCCCGTAATTCTCGCAGGCACGAATAATTCCGGCAAGGTACTCCTGCCCAATAAAAGAAGAAAAATCTGCGACGGCGGTGAATCCGATTGTAAGGGGCGTGGATCGTTTCTTAAGAAAATTGCGGCGTGCAGTGATTTGGGAATTCATTGTGTTGAATTATAGCATGGAAAGGAAAGAAAAATTCACAAAATCGTAAGAATTTTTGTCAGTTGTTGCCGAAAATCGATAAATTTTCGCTATATATAGGCAGAGGAAAAAATATGAATGATTTGATTACACAAAGTAATGAAAACAGAACTTGATGTCGCAAAATGCGACATCAAGTTGGGGTGGTAACAGAAAATCTTCTTACGCTTTCACGGAGCAGGGTGTTGCCATGCTTTCTGGTGTTCTCAGAAGTGAGACCGCAATTGCGGTGAGCATACAGATAATGAATGCTTTTGTGCAGATGAGGCATTTTTTGCAAAACAATGCGGAAATCTTTGTTGAGTTAAAATCAATAAGAAAACATCAGATTGAGTCGGATATTCACCAAAAAGAAGCTGACAAACGGATTGATGAGCTTTTTGACAAAATGGATAAATATGCAATTGATGATCGGCAGGGAATATTTTTTCAAGGACAAATTTTTGATGCCTATGCGAAACTTTCTGCGATGGATATTCAGAAATTTAATGCTCAATATCCAAGTCTCACGGTTGATTATACGACAAAGATGCATGACAGGTTTCTTATTATTGATAATCAGACTTTGTACCACATAGGTGCGTCGCTCAAAGATTTAGGAAAGAAGTGTTTTGCATTTGAGGTTTTGGAATCAGCTCTAATTCCGAGTGTGTTGAAGAATCTCTGAAAAGAATCTTAGAAAAGTCTTATAAAATCTGTTAAATTCGCAAAATTTTGTATCGAAAATAATTTTTTCTTTTATGTAAAACTGCTGGAATCTGTCGCAATATAATTTCAAATCTATAGTCGGAAATTTTACATTTTTGATTTAATTGTGAAAAATCCGAACATGGGTACAAAAAGTAAAAACAGAAATGGAGGATTTCTATGAAAGTAAAAAAATTGTTGAAAGCAACTTCTAAAGCTCTCGCTTTGTTTGCTTCAGCTTTTTTGATGTTTAATCTTGTCGCATGTTCTAGCGATGATGATGATGAAAATGTTGGAAGCGGTGGTGGCTCTGAAAGCCTTGCTGTAGGTGGTTCTTACAGTGTACTTTCTGACGGAACAAGTGCAGGCCGAAAGGCTGTGACAGCTCCGAACACGGCGGGAACAATCACACTCAAAGTTGGTGAAAATTCAACAACTTACAGTACTATTGCAGATGCCTTGGCCGCTGCGAAAAACGCTTCTGGCGACTGCGTGATTACATTGGGAACTGGTACATATTCAGAGAACGGACTTTCTTACTCGGGCAACAACAACCTCAAGATTTCAGGTCTTGGTTCTGCCGAGTACGGTCTTGATGTCGTAATTCTCGGACAGGGAAGCGACACTTCAAGTGAAAAAGGTCGCTCAACGCTCGCAATCGCAGGTTCTGGAAACATCGTTCTTGAAAACCTTACAATCAAGAGCAGCCGAGCTGAAACTACGGGAACTGCACAGGCAGAGGTAATCGGAACTGACGGCACTGGAAACCTTGCCGCTTACAACTGTTCTTTCATCTCTGGTCAGGACACGCTCCGCACTGTGGCAAAGGCATGGTTCTATAAGTGCTACATCGAAGGCGATGTTGACTTCCTTTGGATGGAATACACAAATGGTGTTGCAGCCCTTTACGAAGAGTGTGTAATCCGTGCAATCGGCACACGCACTACAAAGGCATACTTTACTGCTCCTCGCCTTGGTCTTACTTCAAAAGTTGGAAAAGGCTTGGTTGTTTATAACTGTACTTTGGAAGCAGAAAGCGGACTTGAAAAGCTGTATCTCGGTCGTAATCCGTGGGCAGCTTCTTATATGTCTGACTACTATGAGCAGGTCGCATTTATTGGCTCAAAGCTTTACCTTCCAGAAGGTGTAACTTTGAATTCTGATGTCTGGGAAAGTGCTGCAAATGGAACAAGCGACCAGAAATATATCGGATTCAAAACAGACGACTACTTTCCGGCTGGAAAATACGGAACAAGAATTGGTTCTTCTTTCATCGCTCAGGAATATGCAGGTCGTGAGAACATCTTGAACCGTCTTGTTGTAGTAGCTACTAAGAAATTCCAGAAAGATGTGGACACATACTGGGATATTGCTCAAGTGATTTCCGACAACGGCTGGACTGTAACTGCTGATTCTTCAAAGTCTTTGTTGACTGGCGAAACAGATCCAACAGAACTTTCTAAAACTTATGATTTTTCTACTGCTGATGCGGGAGCTTATGTTGATTCAACAGTAACTATCGACGGATTCAGCAATCATTCTTCTGGTACTGCAAGTGGTGCTACAGGAAAAACAATTACAATTCCTATTTCTGGAAAATGTGTTGTTACAATCAAGGGATGCTATTCAGGCTGGGGAACAATCAAAGCCGGTTCTCAGGGAGAGGGTGTCTATAACATCAACTCTGGTTCAACAACTAAGTACCTTGAATGTAGTTATATAGTTTATGATTCTTCTGCAACTTCAGTTGTTATTACCGCTGGAACAACTTCTTATATCAGATCAATTACTGTTGAGAAAGATGATTCGCTTTCATACACAGCTGTAAGTGGAATTACTGTTTCTTCAAGTACGGATGCTCCAACTGTAGGTGTCGCAGCAACAATGACCGCTACTGTAACACCTGATACAGCAACAAACCGTGCAGTAAAATGGACTTCTTCTGATGCAACAGTAGGTACAATTGATGAGTACTCTGGTGAAGTAAAATTCCTCAAGGCTGGTAATGTAACATTTACCGCAACAGCCCGCGACGGAAGCGGCAAGTCTGGAAATGTAACACTTTCTCCTGTAGCCGCTACTTGGACGAAGGCAGAATGGTATGATTCTAAAGATTCAAGTTCTTCATCAACGAGTGGTAGTGGAACTGGTCTTGGAGGAGCTGCTGGAACAAACAATTCTGTATTTGATACAGGTTCCGCAGGTGGAGTAACTCTTGGTGGTGTAAAATCCGTTACACTGATTGATGGAACTACGGCTTCGATTTCGACAGGCCTTAAGATGAATTCAAGTGGTAAAATTACTTTCTCTGTTACAAAAGCAGCAAAAGTAACTGTAATGACTGGATATTGTTCTGATTCGAATGCTACAAGCGACACATGTGCAATCACTACATCTGATGGAACAGCTACACCTGATAGCTCTAATCCAACAACAACACCAACCGCAGATGCAACTTACATTTGGACTTTGACTGCTGGAACTTACACTGTTGGACGCGCTGGTTCTGGTTATGCTCCTTCAATTTACTATGTAAGAGTGGACATCACAGAGTAACCTAATCTAACCTCCAGCCCTGCGGAAGTACATGCAGGGTAAACTCCCTTCCCCTGTGGTGCACTTCATTTTTGCACTGCGGGGGATTTTTTGCGCAAGGGATAGTAGGGGCGGCGTAGCCGTTCGACGCAACCGCAGGTTGAGTCGAATGAAGCGATAGCGTAACCCCGGATAGCCCGACCGACTGCCTTTAGGCAGGCGGATGCGCCCCCAAAAAAAACAACCCGCTTCTGCCAGAAATTCTGGTGGTAGCGGGCCTTTGTGTTTTTTTAATGGTTTTCAACTTTCAACTCTTTTTTGAGTGCAAGCACCTGCTCCAGGGATAGTGAGCAGCATTCAGCAATCATCTCTGCTGTGAGGGATGATTTTATTAGAAAATTCCTGGCATTAGCGATTGCAGCCTGCTGCGCTCCCTCTGCAAGGCCTGAGGCATGTCCTTTTGCAATCCCCCGCCTTTCCGCTGCGAGGAGGCCGCTGGTGTAGTCGCGTTTTCGGCCCTCAATCTGGCCCTGTATGATCCAGCGCCACTCATCCATGTTTATTTTGTTGAGAGTCTTTTCTGCTGCCATGATTCCGTCCTCCTCTTTTACAAGCTCTGAAATTAAATCCTGTTTTTTGGGATTGTCCGCTTCTTTTAAGAATTTACACCATTTGAGGATGGTTGGCAAGTTTCTCGCTTCCTCACAGTTGTTTATTTCCGGTAATTTAGGAAGCTCCATGAAGATAACATTGATTCGCTCGCTTAGTTTTGCCCCATCCGACTTATCGCACATGATGTAGTGGTGCACCGGATTCTTGTTCGTCTTATCAAATCTGAAATTAAGGACTGAAATCTGATAGACCTGCGGGACTTCTCCCCAGTCGTCGC
>CAMOEE010000002.1 GCA_946611835.1 uncultured Treponema sp.
AAAGTCTACACAATCGGAAAAGACCCGAAAAAAGACTGGTTCTCAAAGGAAGTCTGCGGTGGTCCTCATGTCCAGCACACAGCCCAGATTGGTGACTTCAAAATCCAGAAGGAGCAGTCTTCTTCAGCTGGAGTTCGCCGAATCCGTGCTGTAATTTCCGGCGGCCTTCCATTGGAAGCCTGATGCATCGCATGAATGTGGTGTAAATTTTCGCCAGGTGAAAATGTAACGAAAACGGGATAAGATTGTTCTTATTCTTTAGAGGAAAAATGTAATATGAAAAAAACTTTACTTGCTGCAACACTTGCAATCTCAATGGCATTCGGGGCTTTTGCTTTGTCGGATGACTTACAGCCCCTGGCTGTCGTAAAGCTCAACAAAACTGAGACAATTACTCTTAAACAGCTCAAAAACCGTGTTGAGACTTATCAGAAACAGAACAATCTCCAGTCTTTCACTGTAGATCAGAAAAAAGAAATACTTGATGCCATGATTGACGAAAAACTCGTTGTTCAGGCTGCCTCAAAAGCCGGCATGAATATCACTGACACTCAGGTCAATCAATATTTCTTGCAGAATATCAGCCAGCAGGTTGGCCGTTCTGTAACTGAGGCAGAGTTCTCAGAAATCGTCAAAAAAGAGACAAACCTTTCACTTGATGATTTTATGAAACAGCAGGTAGGAATGGGAGTAAGCGATTATAAGGCTTATCTCAAAAATCAGCTTTTGGCTCAGCAGTATGTAATTCAGCAGAAGCAGGGCGAGCTTACAAAAGTCGCTCCGTCGGATGAGGACATCCGTAAATTCTACGACCTCAACAAGGCTTCTTTCGTTCAGAATGACATGGTCAAACTCTTCCTCGTTGTCGTTCCAAAGGCAGGAAACGCAGAAGGTGCAAAAATTAAGGCTGAGGCAATGCTCAAAGCCGTAAAAGATAAGTCACTTTCATTTGATAAAATCAAGGCTGATTCTGGCAAAGACTATCAGGGTGGAGACCTGTTCATCGGAAAAACAGCACAGCACGCTCAGCAGCTTGGAATCTCTTACAATGATTTGCTCGAGCTTTTCACCCGGGATATAAATTACATTTCTAGCCTCAATGAAACAGAGACGGATTTCCAGTTCTATGTTGTACGACAGAAGTACGCTGCAAAAATGCTCTCAATTTCTGATCTCGTTCAGCCGGAGACAACAATTACTGTTTATGATTACATCAAGCAGAACCTTACCAATCAGATGCAGAGCCAGGCTCTTGTAGCTGCGGTACAGGATATTACAAAGGGACTTCGCACTCCCAGCAACTTTGAATACAAGCAGAAAGATGAAAAACTCAAAAAACTGCTTGATTGGGAAAAATAATGTCACGAAGAAAATCTAGAATTACCGCATTCCAGGGGCTTTATTCCTGGGATGTTGGTGGAATGACTGAAAAGGATGTTCTCGAACTTTCATGGTTGAAGCAGAGTTCTTCTGAGTCAGAAGAAGCTGAAAAGGCTCCTCTTGATGAAGAGGGGCTTGCCTTCACAAGAATGCTTATCGCCGGAACAATCGAAAATGTCGAAAAAATTGACGAGACGATAAAGGCTCATCTTACCAACTGGGAATTCGACCGTGTAAACAAAGTCACGATTGCGATTCTCAGAATGAGCGTTTATTCCCTCATGTTCACAAAAGACATCGATTCTTCTGTCGTAATTGATGAGGCAATTGACATTGCAAAAAATTACGGCCCTGACGATTCTTACAAATTCGTGAACGCAATCCTTGATAACATCAAAAAAGATTTGTAGAAATCACAAGAGGAATGACAAAACGGAGTTCCAAATGAAAAAATTTCCTGCCACACGAAAAATAATCGCATTTTGCTCAATTCTTTTTCTGGCAGGAATTTTTTTTGCCTCATGCTCTAAATCTGATGACGCTTCCTTTATGAGCGCAATGGAAAGCGTTGATATTTTCATAAAAAACGGTGACACGGCCGAGGCAATGCGTCTCCTGAAAAAATCCGAAAAAAAAGCTTTCAGTTCTTTTGCCAGACTTGGAATTTTCAGCCGTTACCAGCTTTTGGGCGAGGACAAAAGGGCTGAGAATGTTCTTGTAAACGGCCTTAAAAAACTTCCCGAAAATCCGGAACTTTCTGCAATCTACTCACACTTCCTGCTGCGGGCAAACCGGCTTTCAGAGGCAATAGATGTTTCAAAATGTCTGGAAGGAACAAAATATGGCTCAATCCGCTCCGAAGCGATAATGAAAAAGCTTTTGCAGAGCGAAGATTTCAATGATTTTGCCAGTCCTTTCTTTTCTCAGGAAATTTCTTCTGCCTACTACGATACTTATGTTGGTACTAATGATTCCCGCTGGCTGAGAAACTGTGCGCTGATTTACCTTCTTCGCGGTGAATACTCCATGGCTTCTTCTTTGCAGCGCGATTTAGAAGATTCCCAGGACGCCCTCTTCTGGGCTTTTGTTCAGTATGATTCTGGAAACTATGACATTGCGGCCCAAAATCTTAAAGGGGTTTCTTCACCCATGCTTAAGGGGGCTGCCTCGCTCCTTGCATCCGACGCATACATGATGCTGGGGGATGAAGAGTCTGCCGAAGAATACCGGACTAATTACATCGAGGCGGCAAAAAATTCCGGGTCAAAACTTCTTCCTTCAATTCTTGTTAATTCATCGCTTTATTCTTTCCGGCATGAGCAGTACCGCAAGTCTTATGAATATCTCATCGATGCCTTTATTGTGGAGCCGGATTTTATCCCAGCCTTGATTTCTTACGGAAAACTTTCCTGGAAGGATTCCCGGCCTGTAGAAATGTCCGACCTTGAGAAGGCTCTACGCAAAACTTCACTGCGAACCAGCAAAATGCGTGAATACGATGAACGCCCGAAATTCACGATTACAGATGCCCTTTATCGCATGGAAGAAACTCTGGAACGAGAGAGCAGGGCAGGCCTGAAGCATGATGACAATCTGATTGTTGAGCGGCTCAGCCTCTACCTAAAGAATAATCCTGAGCTTAACCTTACTCAGAAAACGGCTGCGATTTGGACGGAATTGGAGCAGAACCGGGTTGGAACAAACCTTTATCCGCCTCATCTCGTGCAGTTTGCCGTTCAGAAATTCCTGTCTTATGGCTTGATTGAAGAAGGTCGGGAACTTTTTATGAATTACATCGATGCTAAATTCGATTTGAATTACCGCCGCCAGCAGACAGAAGCAGGAACGACAAAAAATGTTAAACTCGACATTTTTGGCGGCGAAAAGACTGAAAAGCTTCCGGTGATTCCAGAAAGCGTTGCCCGCCTTGCCTTTGGGGATCGTGCGGCTGACAAAACGGATCGAATGGAAATTTGGGAAGTAGAATTTGCCGCATATTTCTCGCTTTTAGAAAAGAATATTTCCGCCGCAAAAAGGCTTTATGAATATGTGATTTTTGAAACCGGCGGTGTAAAAAGAGCGAATGCCAGCGGAAACCTTACTTCTGTTTCGCCTCTTGCAGCTTCTTCAAGTGCTGCAAACCTTGCGATGATTTATTCAAGCACAGGTGAGCGGAAAAAGGCTATGGATTTGTACTCTCTTGCTGCGGGAAAAACGAGGTCGTCGGAAATTAAATCTAAATTGCTTTATAGAACTGCGAAACTGCAGGCTGATTCTGGGGATTTGGACTCGGCAAAGACTTCGCTTGCATACAGCCTTAGCCTTGATAGAAGTAATGCTGACGCCCGATTGCTCAAGCGTCAGCTCGAAGCAAAATAATTATTCAACGATAGCGATGATGTCGCTGTTCTTTACGATGAGATAATCATCGCCATCCATTTTGACCTGAACTCCGGCATATTTGTCGTACATTACACGGTCACCAACTTTGACAGTGATTGGATCCTTTTCTGTTCCTGGACCAACGGCTTCAACTGTTGCGGTCTGTGTTTTTTCCTGAGCTGTCTCCGGAATAATGATTCCAGATGCTGTTTTTGTTTCGGCCTTTTCCTGTTTGAGAAGGACTCGGTCTGCCAATGGTTTAAGTTTCATATATTTCCTCCAATATTAATACATTTTGATACAATAAAAATATAGAATTTTTCGCTGGTCGGCAAGAAAAATATTTATTTTAACCTGCATTTTTTCCTATGAAAAATAAAAAAGCTGGTGTATAATGAATTCTTAGAAAAAATTAAGAGGATTTTCATGGAACGAAGCATACTATTTGTGAGCGAAACGCAGAACTTTTTGGTTACGGCAATGATCAAAGCGCTTAAGGAAGCACGCTTTGAGGTTTCAACTGCTGAGCCTGATATGGTTGAAATATCGCTTATTCAAAATATTCCAGACATCTATCTTGTCTATCTTGAGGGAGATTTAAACAAATTCAACGGCACTTTAAAGTACCTCAAAAAACTTGTCACCGAAGACGGACACGACAGGGTTCTTTACCTTATTGGAAATCCAATGGAAATAGAAGCTGCCTACGATGTTTACCCAAAATCGCTTGTTTCAGCTTCATTCAGCCGGCCGGTCAATATTCAGGATGTCATTCAAAAACTTAATATGCTCATTACCAGCGAAGCCGGTGCTACTCCAGGCCGCAAAAAGATTCTCGTTGTTGACGATGACAGCGTTATGCTCCGAACAATGAAAATCTGGCTTTCAAAAAAATACGATGCCTACATGGCTAATTCAGGTCTCAACGCCCTTCAGTTCCTTTCTACAAATCATGTCGACCTGATTCTTCTTGATTATGAAATGCCGGTTGCTTCAGGCCTCCAGATTTTTGAGATGCTTAAGCACGATCCAAACCTCTGTAACATTCCTGTCATCTTCCTCACCTCAAAAGATGACAAAGAAACCGTTATGAAGGTTCTTGCGGCAGGTCCAGAAAAATACATGCTTAAATCGAGCGAACCGGACTTGCTCCTTAAAACCGTTGATGATTTCTTCAAAGGAAAATAAACATGCCAAATAAGGATCAGGGTGCATTCTTCTTTCTGAACGATATAAAATTCAGAATTTCGATTCCGCTTACCACAATAATCTGCTTCTTCCTGCTTTTTTTTATTGAATATGCCGGCGGAAGAGGTATTCAGGATTTTTCTTTTAACGGATGGATGATATACCGGGCCAGAGTTTATTTGCAGCTTCTTCCTGTGATGCTGCTTACGACTCTTTCTGGTTATGGAGTCGGCGCCTTTGTCGTTCTTCTTTTTTTCTGTAGCGAAGCTCTTTTAACCCGTGTTTTTCCTTACCACACTTATGTTCTTTTGATTGGCTCGCTGATTGCGAATATTCCGGTCTTTCATCAGTGGTACAGGCGATGGCTGAAGTCTTTGCTTGCCTTTATTGTTTTCGCTGTTTTGATTACATCCTGTACCAGCATTCTGCTTCCTGTTCTTGACGGGCGCAGAGTTGAGTCCGGAGCATGTCTTTTCTACTTCATCCTTGCCTTGATTCCTTCTTTTATCGTGGCTGGATTTGGATATCTTTATTACAATTTTTTTCCTGCAAAAATCAAGTCTCTTTTTTTTACTAGCGTCTATGAATCAGAAAATATAATAAGATTCAGGGATGAATTCAGCAGAGAGAGGGGCGGGAGAATCAGAAACAAGCTTACCCTGCTGATTTTAGCGATTATTGTCATTCTTTTGTTTGCAGGGTTTGGATTTGCTAATTTTTTGCTTGCGGACTTCAGAAATATCACTGGCTGGCAGCAGATTATTTTTGCGACAAGGCTTGTGACTTTGATGTCAATCATTGCGACACCAGTTATCATCATTGCTTTTGCCTATACCAATCAATCAATTTCCTACCCTTTGCAGCTTCTCACAAAAGCCGTTGAGGATTCAAATGTCTGTAATATAACTGAGCACACACGGGACATTCCCCGTCTGGACTTAAAGTCTCTCAAAATCAATGCATCCGGTGAAATAGGCATCCTCCATCACTCTCTGGTTGATATGGTCTCCACCACCGAAAGTTACATCAAGAATCTTGAGAGATCCCAGCTTCTTGAGACACAGCTGGCCACTGCAAAAGCTGCGAGCAAGGCAAAATCAGACTTCCTTTCTAATATGTCCCATGAAATCCGAACCCCAATCAATGCGGTTCTTGGCCTAAACGAGATGATTCTTCGTGAAAGCCACGATGATGTGATTTCAAATTATGCAAAGGATATTGAGAATGCCGGGAAGAGCCTTTTAAGTATCGTAAACGACATCCTTGATTTCTCAAAAATTGAGGCCGGTAAGCTTGAAATTGTGCCTACAAACTACGATTTGAGTTCTTCTGTCAATAATATCGTAAACATGATTTCAAAGCGGGCTGCAGACAAAAATCTTGCCCTTAATGTTGACATCGATCCCAACTGCCCCCACTTCCTCTATGGTGACGATGTTCGCCTGGGTCAGTGTTGTCTCAATATTCTTACAAATGCTGTCAAATACACCAATGAAGGTTCCGTTACCCTTTCAATCAGAGGAAAAAAGGTCGATTATTCTCATGTTATGATTACATTCCATGTTATTGATACCGGTATTGGTATCCGTGACAAGGATATTCCAAAACTCTTCACCGCATTCCAGAGAATCGACGAGGAGCGAAACCGTACAATCGAAGGAACCGGTCTTGGCCTTAACATCGTTCAGAGTCTTCTCACCCTTATGAATTCTCACCTTGAGGTCGAAAGTTCTTACGGAAAAGGTTCGGATTTCCACTTTTCTGTCCTGCAGGGTGTAATTGACTGGGATCCGATCGGTGATTTTAAAGAAACTTACCGAAAATCCCTTGAAAACACAATTGAGTATCATGAATTGTTCACGGCACCAAGGGCAAAGATTCTTGTCGTTGATGATACGGAACTTAATCTTACGGTCGTCCGGGGCTTATTAAAGCAGACAAAAGTCCAGATTGACACAGTCCTGAGCGGTTATGATGCTCTTGAGTCTGTGAAAAAACAGCATTACGATGTGATTTTCCTTGACCACCGGATGCCCGGTATGGACGGAATCGAAACTTTCAACAATATGCTCAAACTTCAGGATAACCAGAGCAAGGGAGTGCCTGTAATCGCCTTGACGGCAAATGCAGTTTCTGGTGCAAAAGAAATGTTCCTTACGGCCGGCTTCAGTGATTATATGACAAAACCAATTGAGGGCAAAAAACTTGAAGAAATGCTCGAAAAGTATCTCCCGCCGGAACTGATTGAGCATGTCGAAATTCCAAATGATGACGGAGAAATCAAGTCTCTTGATGAAAACGGTGAGATTGACGAAGATGACACTTCTGCCGTTTCTGAGAAGTTTGCTGCACTCAAAGGCGTTGATGTTGAAGAGGCTCTAAAATACACCGGCGGTGCGGAAATCCTTGAGGAGACTCTCAAAGAATTCTACAAGAATATTGATAAAAACGCCGCAAAAATACAGAAATTCGTTGACGAGGGAGACTACAGGAACTACACGATTCTTGTTCACGCATTAAAGTCTTCTGCCCGCCTGATTGGGGCTGCCAAACTTTCTGACGATGCGAAATATCTTGAAAAGTGCGGCGATGACGAGAATGAGGCCGAAATCCTTGGGAAAACACCGGCCCTGCTTGAATTGTACCGGACCTACAAAGAGAACCTGGCTCCACTTTGCGCAGAAAACGAGGATGATATCAGCAAGGAAGAAATGACTCTGGAGCAGTATGCTGAGGCAATTTCAAACATAAAGGAATGCATCGAGGCTTTTGATTTTGATACAGCCGACCAGATTGTAGCAATGGTCAAAGGGTACAGAATTCCAGATGAAAAGAAAGAGCATTTTGCAGCACTGACAGAGGCAATTTCTGAAGTTGACAGAGACAAAATCCTGAAAATCGTGCTACAATAATCTCCTATGGCAGATTATCATGTGTTCGATAGTGCTCCGGAAGACACGCCGGTTGCTAATTTTGTTCATCTTCATGTTCATTCGGATTATTCTTTGCTCGATTCCTGTGCAAAAATTGATGATTTGGTTGCTAAGGCCAAACGGCTTAATATGCCGGCCCTGGCTCTCACTGACCACGGAAACATGTTCGGTGCCCTTAACTTTGAGCACCTCTGCCATGTAAACGGAATCAACCCTATTGTCGGCGAAGAGTTTTATGTAGCTTACGGCTCACATCTGGAGAAAAATTCAGTTCCATATTCACACAAGGGCGAGGACGGCGACCGTCAGGCCCGCTACTTCCATTTGATTCTCCTCTGCGAAAACGAGACCGGTTACAAGAACATGAGCTGGCTTTCTTCAATCGCCTACACAGAGGGAACCTGGTATAAACCCCGAATCGACTTTGAGCTTCTCGAAAAATATCACGAGGGCTTAATCTGCTGTTCTGCCTGTATTGCCGGTGAACTTCCCCAGCTTTTGCTTGCAAACAAAGACGAAGAGGCGAAGGAACTTGCCCTCAAATACAAAAATCTTTTCGGTCCCGACCACTACTACATTGAGTTGCAGGATCACGGCCTTGAAGACCAGAAAATCGTCAACAAAAAACTGATTGCCCTGGCCCATGAGCTGGACATTCCCCTTGTCGTTACCAACGACATTCACTATGTAGAAAAAGAAGATGCCGAAGCCCAGGACTGCCTCCGTTGCATAGGCTTTAAGAAGAACATGAATGAGCCTCATCAGACAATGGGTGAGGGGCGTGACGAATGGTATTTTAAAACCGAAGAGGAAATGCGCCTGCTCTTCCCGGATTGTCCAGAAGCCTACGACAACACAATTAAAATCGCCAATATGTGTAACCTTACGATTCATCAGTATAAAACGATGGAACTTAAAGGCACTTTGCCACGCTTTGCTTTGCCAGAGGAATTCCAGACCCACGGGGAAGATTACGCAAAAAATCAGGACGACTATATGCGTCACCTTGTTGAGGAAGGCTTGCGCAAACGCTATAAGGAAATTACTCCTCAAATCCGCCAGCGATGCGAATACGAAATGGCAATCATCCTTAAAATGGGCTTTTCGGGCTACTTCCTCATCGTCTGGGAATTCATCAACTGGTCAAAGTCAACCTACGACAATGTGAACAAGCGCCCCAAGCCTTACATGCCTATAGGCCCTGGCCGAGGTTCTGGTGCGGGTTCCCTGGTTGCCTACTGTCTTACGATTACGGACATCGACCCGTTCCGCTATAAACTGATTTTCGAACGATTTTTGAATCCTGAGCGAGTCTCCATGCCAGATTTCGACGTTGACATGGACTTCGACTATCGCCAGGACATCATCCAGCACACCCGTGACTTGTACGGCGACAAAAAAGTCGGCCATATTGTCACATTCGGTACCTTAAAGCCAAAGAATGTTATCGCTGATGTCGGACGCACTCTGGGCATTCCGCTTTCCGAAGTCAACATGCTCAAATCAAAAGTCTCTGAGAACTTAAAGACCAAGCTCAAAAACTGCTTTGAACCGCCTAACGAGAAATTCCCGGATGGCGGTCAGCTTGCGGAGTTCAGACACGACCCTCGCTACGAAAAACTCTTTGATCTTGCGATAAAACTTGAGGGCTGTAAGCGAAACACAGGTCTCCACGCTTCGGGAATGGTTATCGGACTCACCGAACTTCCGAACTGGGCACCGGTCTTCATGGATTCTAAGACTGGAAAAGTCGGCGTTCAGTACACAATGGATATTATCGAGCCGTGTGGTCTTGTAAAATTCGACTACCTCGGACTCAAAACGCTTTCTTTGATTCGATACGCTGAGAATATCATCAACAAGCACAAAAAGCCGGGTGAGCCGGATTTTGTCTGTGCAAATGTGAGCGAAACTGACCCTAAAACTTTCGAGCTCTTTAAGCGGGGCGACTCAGCGGCTGTATTCCAGTTTGAATCCCCCGGCATGCAGAAAATTTTGCGACAGTTCCAGCCGGAAAAACTGGAGGATTTGGTCGCCTTGAACGCCCTTTACAGACCAGGCCCTATGGATTACATTCCGAACTATATCGACGGAAAATGGAAGCCTGAGACGATTCACTATCCTGACCCCTGCCTGGAGCCAATCCTGAAGGAAACTTACGGCGTTATGGTCTATCAGGAACAGATTATGCAGGTTTCCCAGAAAATCGCAGGATTCTCCCTTGGAGGCGCGGATATGCTCCGCCGAGCCATGGGTAAAAAGAAACCTGAAGTCATGATGGGAAAAAAAGTTGAATTCGAGGAAGGTGCTATCAAACAGGGCTTTACAAAAGAACATGCCGACGAAATTTTCGAAATCATGATTCCGTTCGCAGGCTATGGTTTCAATAAGTCTCATGCGGCGGCCTATTCTGTCCTCGCTTACCGCACGGGCTGGCTAAAGGCAAACAAGCCCGCTGAGTTTATGGCGGCAAACCTTACCAACGAAATTACCTCAACCGACGGTCTTCCGGCTTACATTGCCGAGGCCCGCCGAATCGGAGTTCCTGTTGACCCTCCAGATGTAAACCGCTCGGATGCGATTTTCGATGTCGTTGACGGCCACATCGTCTTCGGTTTCAAGGGAATCAAGGGAATGGGAGACCGGGCAGCCCGTGCAATCGTTTATGAGCGGGAGCAGAACGGCCCTTACAAGGATTTTATGGATTTCTTGATTCGTGTCATCAAGGTAAAGGAAATCCCTGGCGAAGAGCATGGTGAGGAAGAAGGAAAATCTGGCCGTGCGACTGCAATCAACAAAAAGGCTGTTGAAGTCCTGATAAAATGCGGCGGCTTCGACAACCTTGACCAGAACCGCCCGACTTTGATTGCAAATCTTGATCGTGCCTATGCCTATGCCGAAAAAATCGCCTTTGGTGCTGATGACGGCCAGCTTTCGCTTTTTGGTGATACTGACGAAAAAGAATACGCTGATTTTGTCTTTGAAAAGGTCGAGGACTGCTCACGGCTCGAAAAACTCAATATGGAAAAAGAACTGATTGGCTGCTATGTCTCAGGTCATCCTCTTGATGATTATAAAAAAGCCTATGAAAAGGCGACGGTCAATTCGCTTACGATAAACCGGGTTGCAAAAGATGATAAGGCTGAAAAAGAGGCTATGGCGGCCAGCGGGCGAAATCCATGGCAGATGCGAAACTCTGGCAGGGTTCATTCGGCAGTCGGAATGCTCATGGAACTCCGCACAATCGTAACCAAAAAAGGCGTTCCAATGGCATTCGCAAAATTGCAGGATTATAACGGCTCCTTTGACCTTACTTTCTTCCCGAAAACATGGGAGACAATGAAAGATAAAATCGAAAATGACAAGGTTTATGCTTTCCGTGGAAAAATTGACTCCAGCCGCGAGACTCCGAGTATGCTCGTCGATTCAATTGAAGACCCCAGCGTACTGCAGGAAAAGGCAATTGAGGAAATCCATATTCAGCTTGACGGAAATTTCAGCGATGAAAGGCAGATTTTCAGCCTCAAAGAATACCTTTTTGGTGTGAGCGGAACCTGTTCTGTTTATTTCCACATTGACACTCCTACTGACACCTACATCGTGAAGGCCGCAAATCAGCTGCAGGCTCCCGCAACAAAAGAAGTTCTCGAAGATTTGAAAGGAATTCCGCTTGTTAAGGATGTCTGGACGGTGTAATTTTTCTTTGTCTTTTTGTAAAGAAAGCATTATATTTAAAATATGAATATTTTTTCTATTTTGGCCTCGGTCGTTTCTATCTATACATTACTCTGTTTTGTGCGTGTTATGCTCAGCTGGTTCCCCGGTGCTGAGTATTCCCGTTTTGGGCAGGTTCTCTGCCAGATGTGCGACCCCTATCTTAATGTCTTCCGCCGTTTCCGCTTTCTGTGCTTCTCTTCTTTTGATTTTACTCCGGCAATAGCCCTTTGTGTTCTCATGGCGGCCCAGGCATTTTTTACCAGTCTTGCCACAGGAGCTGGTTTCAGGCTTTCAACGATTCTTGCGATGCTGGTAATGCTTGTCGGAAACATTTTTACATCTCTTCTGGGCTTTCTTGCAGTTATCGTTCTTGTGCGACTTATTGTCTATTTGATTGCTGGTGACGGTCAGGGGAGCTACACAATATGGACTGCCGTTGACCGTGCGATTTCCCCGATTATTTTCAGAATCACAGGGCTTATCTTCAGAAATCAGTCAATTTCTTTTGTTAAGGCACTGGTTGTTTCATTCATCATGCTGGTAGTTTTCTCAGTCCTAATTTCCTACGCAATCCGAGTCTTAGGAACGCTGATTTCGATGATCCCATTTTAAAACCACAGATTACACAGATTACAAGAATTAAAATTTACATAATCTGTGACATCTGTGTAATCTGTGGTTAAAATCTTAAATAAGGGGAGTTACATGCATATTTCAGAATTAAACAATTCAATATCGACTCTCCCTGGCATCGGATCGGCCAAACAGGCTCTTTTTGCCCGCCTTAATATCTTTACTATTTCGGATTTGCTTCAGTTTTATCCTCGTGATTACGAAGACCGCACGCAAAAATCCACTATTGCTCAGTCCATAGCGAATCAGAGCGGCAAAATTCATACGATTGCTCAGATTGTCGGTCACGAATGGTTCGGTTATGGCAAAATGAAGACCTTGAAGCTGATTGCGACCGACGGTACGGGGCTTGTGGAACTTGTTGCATTCAACCGGCCCTTTATGGAAAAAACTCACCCGGTCGGGCAAATCGCGGCCCTTACGGCAAAAGGCGAAATCAAATACGGCAAATACCAGTCAACATCTTTTGAGCTTGAAAAAATCTCGGATGGCGGAGAACTTTCGGCCTTCACGGGAATCGAAGTTCCCAACAGCAGGGTCTTCCCGGTTTATCCGCTTACAGAAGGACTCACCAGCAAAATCCTGAGCAAAACGATACAGGCTGCTTTCAAACAGTTCTCGCTTGGACTTGAAAACGACCTTCCGTCACAAATCATCGAAAAAAGACACTTGCTTTCCAAAAAAGAAGCGATTCGTCAGATTCACTTTCCGAAGACTTTAAGTGAAGCAATCGGTGCTAGAAACACCCTCGTCTTTGAGGAACTTTTTCTTTTTCAGAAGACGCTGGCTGAGCAGGCGATAGCACACAGGGGAAAACTTCCGAAAATCGAAATTGATACGGCTGAAAGCACTCAAAAGCAGGTTCCCGAAGAAGAATTTGTAAAAAATCTTTCCACAAGACAAAAAAATCTCCTGGCCCGTCTGCCCTACAAGCTCACAGCCGACCAGATGAGCGTAATCGCCCTCATGAACGAGGACATCGACAGAAATTACGGATTCTTTGATTTTAAGGGGCCTGCGCCGGCTAACGCTGCTGGTCCCTATTCCATGCGTACCCTTCTTCAGGGTGATGTCGGCTCCGGAAAGACACTCGTTTCCTTTTTTGCATCCCTCCGTGTGATTGACTACGGCGGCCAGGTTGCGCTCATGGCACCAACAGAGCTTCTTGCCCGTCAGCATGCGGAAAATGCCGCAAAGCAGCTTGAGGCGCTTGGGGTGAGCGTGGCATATCTAACGGGAAATATCAAAACGAAGGGTCGGAACAATCTTCTTGAAGCCCTCAAAAAAGGCGACATCAATCTTGTGATAGGAACCCACGCCCTGTTTTCAAAAAATGTGCAGTATCATGATTTGGCCCTGGCAATAATTGACGAGCAGCACCGTTTTGGCGTAATGCAGCGGTCTGCAATCCTGGACAAAGGACGCACTTCCGTCCTTGCGACTGACAAATATGCCCAGCCGCCTTTCCGTGAGCCAAACCTGCTTATGATGAGTGCTACCCCGATTCCACAGACCCTTGCCCTGACTGTTTTCGGTGACCTTGATGTCCGCACCATCCGCACCATGCCCCAGGGCAGAAAACCTGTGGTAACATATCTTTCAAAGGCAGGCAACGAACGGAACGCTTATGATGCCGTGCGGAAGGAACTCAGGGTCGGACATCAGGCATATTTTGTTTATCCTGCAATCGACTCTTCCAGCTCCTTCAGTGCCTTTGATGAATCGGGCGGCTCCTTGCAAAGTCTAAAGTCAGCAGAAGAAAGCTTTAATTTCTTGCAAAGCCAGGTTTACCCGGATTTCAGATGCGCATTGATTCATTCAAAAATTGACGAGGAAAGCCAAAATCAGATTTTGCGTGATTTTCGTGAAAACAAAATTCAGGTTCTTGTTGCGACGACAGTCGTCGAGGTCGGAGTCGATGTTCCCAACGCCACCTGCATGGTAATTGAACAGGCTGACCGCTTTGGCCTTGCAGCCCTGCATCAGCTGCGGGGAAGGGTAGGCCGTGGAGACTCTCAGTCATACTGTTTTTTGATTTACCGTGCCGGCATCACCGAAAACGGAATAGCCCGAATGAAGGCCCTTCACGAAACTACAGACGGCTTTAAAATCGCCGAAGAAGACCTGCGCCTCAGAGGTCCGGGCGAAATCACAGGAACAGCCCAAAGCGGCGACCTGCAGTTCAAAATCGCCAACCTGGCCCGTGATGAAAAAATTATGCTCGAAGCCCGCAAAGAGGCTTTCTCGCTTTACGCTACATAAGCTTCCAATCGTCTTCTGCGTGATGGCGACTGAAGCATCTGAACAGCACCTTTTTCAATCTGGCGGATTCTCTCTTTTGTAAGGCCACATGCATCACCAATTTCTTTGAGCGACATTGCCTTGTAACCGCCGATTCCGTATCGCATACGCAAAACTCTTTCTGCTTTTGGTTTGAGGGTCTTGAGGGTAGTCTCAACATCGCTTTTAAGGGCGGAAGTAAGGGCCTGCTGCTCTGGTGTGGGGTTGATATCGTCTTTGAAGGCATCACCGACGGCTGTCTCGCTCTTCGTTGCGTCAATCGGAGCGTCAAGGCTGATCATGTCACGGTTGAAGTTGAGAAGTTCCCGTACATAAGAAACTTTCATACCGAGCATTTTTGCGATTTCCCGAGTCTGCTCTTCCTCAGTTTTGTCAGTTTCAAGGAGACTTCGGGTCTTTTCAATCTGGTAAAGTTCGTTGACTTTGTTCATCGGCAGGCGGATTGCACGGCTCTTGTCGCTCAATGCTTTCTGAATGCTCTGGCGAATCCACCAGACCGCATAAGAGATAAATTTGTATCCTTTTGACACATCGAAGTGGTCGACCGCACTCATCAGTCCTATGTTTCCTTCGCTGATTAAGTCCATGAGCTCAATGCCCCGCCCCTGATAAGTCTTGGCAATGGCCACAACGAAACGGAGATTTGCGTTTACGAGCTTGTTTTTAGCGGATTTTGAGCCATTTGCAGCCTTTTCTGCCAGTTCTTTTTCCTCTTCTGCTGTCAAAAGCGGGATTCTGTTGATGTCTTTGAGGTAAGCATCCATTGTCTCGTCGTCAAATTTCATGGCAAATCTCCTTAAAAAATACGATTTTTTCACTGAATATATAGCAAGTTCCGTGCCAAGTTTCGCTAATTTATAGTTCATAATGCATAATTCACAATAAAAAGGGCGTTTCCGCCGCTACTTCACTCCGTTCCGTAACGCAGCGGTCGGGCTATCCAAGGTTCCGCTGTCGCTTCATTCCTCCGCTTCGCTAATCGCTACGCTTCGGAACGGCTAACGCCGCCCTTACTATCCCTAACGCTCAATTTTTTCTGTATCAAAATGAACCATAGAGGCCTCCGGTCTCTTCTTCTGTGTCATTTTGATACAATCAGCCTTATCTTTGTGTCTGGCTAACAATTTGCAAAACTTAACATTTATCCTTATAATATCCGCATGATTAAACTTGTCGCATTTTTAGGAAATTACGGTGAAGAATACAAGAATTCACGGCACAATGTAGCCTGGCAGTTTGCAAGCCAGCTTCCTTTTTACAATAAATTTTACTTCCAGAACAAATTCAAGGGCGATTATGCAGTCGTTGAGACACGAACTCTGGCCGAATGGATGGGCGAGACAGGCGTATATACCACAAAAGATGGCGGTGTACCACGAGTCCCGGAAGAAGCTCCCGATAAAATCTACTTTCTCAAACCCCTTACCTACATGAATCTTAGCGGGGAGTCTATCGGCGAGCTGGCACACTTTTTCAAAATCAAGAACGATGAGATTCTTGTCGTGCATGACGAGCTGGAGCTTCCCATCGGCACCGTGAGCCTCAAATGGAGCGGGGGCCTGGGCGGTCACAACGGTCTCCGCTCTGCAAAAGCCGTTTTGGGTACAGCCGATTTCTGGCGGCTCAGGTTCGGAATCTCAAAGCCTGCCAATGTCAACATCGCTGACTATGTGCTCTCAAACTTTAGCGCTGACGAGCGGATAATCCTTGCCCAGGAATTTGTTCCCACAAACGAGATGTTCTGCAAGCTTTTGCTTTCCACCGAGCCAAACCGTATCTTACAGGGCTGGAGCAAAAAGAAAATCGTGGAAAATTCCTGATACTGTGTTATAATATTTTTACTAGCTATGAAAGAAAATTCATTCGCACATTTTTTTGAAATCGTAAAAGCTGTCCGCAAAGGCTGTCCCTGGGATAAAGAACAAACACCACTTTCTCTCCGAAGCACTTTTTTTGAAGAAACTTGTGAGGCAATCGACGCAATCACTCAGGATGACCCGGCCCATGTAAAAGAAGAGCTGGGTGATGTCCTTCTTAATGTAGTTCTTATCGCATATCTTTTTGAGGAAAAGGGGCTTTTTACCGTCGAGGAAACAATCAATGCAATCGCTGATAAACTCGTCCGCAGGCATCCCCATGTTTTTGCCCAAAGCGAGGGTGCTTCCGAGCTAACTGAAGACCTTTCCGGTAGTCCCGAAAAGGTTCTGGGCCAGTGGGAACGAATCAAGCAGAATGTCGAGGGGCGTAAGTCAGATTCAATTCTCGACTCAATTCCCGAAAATTTCCCGCCGATTCTAAGGGCTTACAAGGAGCTTAAAAAGGCCGCCAAGCTAGGTTTTGACTGGAATTCCCTTGCCGAAGTCAAAATGAAGTTCTGCGAGGAGCTTGCGGAAATGCAGGATGCTTTCATTGATGTCGAGCGCCTTCACAACTACGATGGAAAGGCTCCTTTTTCTGCCACAAACCTCACCGAAGAGCAAAAAAAAGCCCAACTTCACCTGGAAGAAGAATTTGGCGATGCCCTTCACTGCCTCATAAATTACGGCCGCTGGCTCGGCCTTGATCCGAATGTTGCCCTTCAAAAAACAATGAAAAAATTCGAGAACCGTTTCCGCTACATCGAAGAAAAAATGAAGGTCCAGGACATTCCTTTTGACCGTGCCCATCACCGTGACATGATGGAGTTTTGGGCGGCCGCAAAAAAAATCTGGTAAATGCCCGCGCGGTGCCTTCAAACGGCAATTTACTTTTTGACTTGATTTAGGTATATTTATAGTATGAGAATTTTTAACGACAACGAAGAAGAAAAAAAATCTGAGCAGAAGGAAGATTCACTCTCAGAGAAATTTTTGAAAACCCGCCAGATTATTTTGAGCGGCGAGATTAACGAAGAAAACACTGCAAAGGTTATAAAACAGCTTCTTTTGCTCGAAGCAGACAGCGACAAGCCGATTTACATTTACATCGACTCTCCTGGAGGCTCGATCGATTCAGGTTTCGGCATTTACGACATGATTCGCTTTATCAATGCCCCGGTTTACACAATCGGCACAGGCCTTATCGCCAGCATGGGCTCAATCATCCTGCTTTCAGTTCCAAAAGAGCGCCGTTTTGCCCTTCCCAACAGCCACTACCTCATTCACCAGCCATTGATTGGTGGTGTTGCCCGTGGTGTTGCCACAGATTTGGAAATTCAGGCCGAGGAAATCGCAAAATCAAAAAAGAAGCTTATTAAGCTCATCGCCGAAGAAACTGGTAAGAGCGAGGCACAGGTCGAAAAAGACTGTGATCGTGACCACTGGCTTACTGCCGAAGAGGCCCTTGAATACGGCCTTGTAAGCAAAGTAATTTCTAAACGAAGCGAGTTAAAATAACAGGCTTCACGAACCACAGAAACTTTATGGCATTCGAGCTTACGAAATCTCTTATCGATGACATTATTTTCTCGATGGAAGATCAAAATGCAGAGTTCGTTTTTGATGCCGAAAGTGCCTGTCTGGTCCCGCTTGATTCCCTTGAAGGGAGTGAGAGTGAAAACCTGGAAGAAAACGAAAACATTTATCCCTTGCCTGACTGGAGTTCGGACGATGGATTTGAAATTATGGAAAAATTTGCTGAGAGCGTGCGTATTCCAAAAATTCAGCATGAGTTGCAGCAGGTTCTTTCAAATGGAAGGGGGGTGTTCAGGAATTTTAAAAATGTGCTAAAGCAGTACCCGCACATCGAAAAGCGTTTTCATGCTTTCAAAGAGGCTAAAATGCGGTCGGTTGTTGTCGAATGGTACAACTCACTCCGGGATTCTTGGGGTCTGGAGAAACTGAGCCAGGATTTTGAAGATTATGAGGATTTGGTTCAGCAAGATTTTGAATTCAGACCGTACAATCACCAAAAGGACAATGATTGTATTCTAAAAGAGGCGGAGTTGATTTCTGGAGAATTAAAAGCAAGTTTTGACGGTGAAGCTGGCCAACTTGCCGCCCGACTTTGGATGCGCAAATTTGATTATGAAAAACTTGCCCTGCCGTGCGGAGTCGTATGCCGGACTTTATCCGGGGATTTTGCCGCTTGTCTTTTGTTCTCACAATACAAAGAGTCCTTCACAAAAAAAGCGGTGGCTCTCACCTCACTTTTTGTGAATCAGAATTACCGTGGCTTAGGGATTGCCAGAGAGCTTTTTTCACGCGGCATTTCCTACTTAAAAGAACAGGGAATTCAGAGCATTATTGCTGATTCTGTTTTACCAGATTTTTTTGAGCCTTTGTTTGCCCGTTGTGGCTTTGAAAAAAAAGGCTCGCTTTATGTTGCAGATTTAGCAGACAAATAAAAAATAATTTTACGCCAGTTTTAAAAGGAGATTTTTATTATGGCATTCAGACGCAATTTCAGAAGAAATTTCAGACAGAACAGAGAGATTGATCTCGATCAGGCAGCAAACTATCTCAAAGATGTTGTTTCAAAAGTAAAAGCTAATCCTGATGAACTTGAAGCACTCAAAAAGGTCTTCAAAAAGAATGTTCCTCTCACAATGCGTTCTTATGTAGCTGCATATCTTTTGCGAAATGCTGGTGGTGCAATCTTCCGTTTCAACAATTTCAAAGACCGGGAAGATTTCCACGCAAATCGTGAGGAACGATTCAAGGGCTATGAGCGAAATGAAAATCAGAACGAAGAATCTAACGGCGAAGGAACAACACAGCGTGAGCGATTCACTCGTGTTCAGATTCCTGCAGAAAACTCAGAAGTCGTATTCGTAAGCATCGGCCGAAACCGCCGTGTTTATCCTCGTGACCTCGTTGGTCTTTTCATCAGCGTTGCGGGCATCGAGAAAGAGCGAATCGGTGATATCCGTGTACTCGCAAACTACTCATTCGTTCAGCTTTTCAAAGAAGATGCAGAAAAGGCAATCAGCGCATTGAACGGACATGTATATCGCGGCCGGGCATTGAGCGTAAGCTACTCAAAACAGCGTCCGGAGGGTGAGGAGATTGATTCTGAGGAAGAGTCAGTTGACGAGTACGAGAACAACGAGCCGGTTCCAAATGTATCAAACGAGTCAGCTCCAATCGTTGACAGCTACACATCAAGCAACAACGACACTGTAGCCCAGCAGGCAGCTTTTGCCGCAGCTCAGGCTCAGATGACTGACGAAGAGATTATGGCTGCCCGTGCACCACGCTCTTCATCTTCAGAAGACCTCTAATAAGAATTGTCCGGTTATTCCGGGCATGAATGGAGTTTTTATGAACCTTCATCTTTTGCATACCGGGCCGCTGGCGGTCAATACTTATATTCTGCCTCTTTCAGAAAATGAGGTGCTTGTAATTGACCCCGCCGATTGTCCATTTTCGCAAGATGAAGGTTCTGTCATTTCATACCTTGCTTCAAAAAATTTAAGACCCCTTGCCGTCCTTTTGACACACGGCCACTTCGACCATGTTTCAGGTCTTCCTTTTATTAAAAAATCTTTCCCCGATATTCCTGTCGCCATTCATAAGGCAGATTCTGCTATGATTGGCAAAGATTCCAAGGTTCAGCAGGGGAAATCTCTTTCTCAAATGGGATTCTTTGAATTTCTGCCTTTTGTAAGTGATTTGCCCGGGGCAAGTGCCTTTCTTGAAGACGGAAAAAATCTTCTTGAAATTCTGGGAAATTGTGAATGTTCCTCAGAAGCAAAGAAATCGCTTGAAGACTGGCAGGTTTTGCATACACCCGGTCACACCGAAGGCTCATGCTGCCTTTACAATGAAAAAGATTTTACCCTTATTTCGGGGGATACGCTTTTTTATCATTCCTGGGGGCGCACAGACCTTGCAGGCGGGAGTGAGCGAAAAATTCATCAGAGCCTTGCTAAAATCGCCGAATATTGCGAAGAAAAGACCCGTGTTTATCCTGGGCATGACCACGCAGGTTTTACCCTCGAAGAAAATTTCTAAAAAACTAAAAGAGTTTGATTTCGCCCCTTGGAGTTGGCATTTCCTCAAAAGTGTAGTCACCGAATCTGTCCTGAATGATTCTGTAATAATGGCAGACATTCTTTTCTTCGTCACGGTGAACATCAACAATTGCAAAAGTGTTCGGCATTCCGCCGCGAGCCTCGGAGCAGCTTCCAGGATTCAGAATCCCGAGAAAGTCATTCCGCCCGTTTCTTGTGACATGACTTCGCACAGAATTAGGAACATGAGTGTGGCCGTACCAGGCAAGGTCCATGCCCCGGTTTATGGCTTCGGCTCTCAAGTCCTTGATTCCGTAGTAGACTCCGTAGCGGTGCCCGTGGGTCAAAAAAAGTTTTTTGCCGGCAATCTCAATTTCCTGGAATTCCGGGACCGTAACCGGTATTCGCTTGTCGGTGAAGATTGTTGCCCTTGAGTTGTCTCCGTTTCCCCGTACGAAATACACCACAGGCGGAATGTGACAACCGAAATCCTTGTCAAAGAATCCGAGTTCCAGCGTTTCAACCAGATCCAGAAGTCCGTCTCCACAAAAGCAGAGAAGATCGCATAAATGCCCGAAGTTTTTGATAATTGCCTGCATTACTCGTATGTTGCCATGAGAGTCAGAAATCACGAGGGCTTTGGCAAGTTCTTTTGCCGGAATAGAGGAAACTGCTTCAAATGATCCGATTGCCAGATTTTCCTGCTGCGTGAGTTCTATCATTGGATTTTTACTCGAAGATAAAGTGATTTATTGATTGCAGGCCGGTTTCGCCGTCAATGTAGCGAATGACCGTGCGGTTCTTTTCCAGGAGTTTTTGCACGAAGCCCTGCAGGTTTTTGTCGGCCTTTAGAGGCTGCCGGAGCTCTATCATTTCTGAAATTGCGTTGGTGAGGATTTGGTTCGCATCAAAATCGGGGATAAAATCCGTGACCTCACCCTCGATTGTGTTTGTTTTGTGCGCATAGTCGAGCACAAAGTCGGAAGTTGACTCTGAGCCGAGAACATCATCCTGTGAAAAGAAGGTGAAGATAGGGTAGGGAATTTTGCCACCCTCAGCTTTGTCCTGAATCTTTGAGAGCGCAATGTGAAGGCCTTCCGGAGCACCCATGATTATCATGCCGGCAAGGTTCTTGTCCTGGACTGTGTCTACGAGTGAGCTGATTCTCTCTTTGCCTGCGACCATAAAATCAGCCGGGTAAACGAGAATTGAGATAAGACCTGCTTTATCCTCACTCTCAAGACCGAAATTTGAATCGAGCGACTGCGTGATTTTTGTGATATGCTCGACATCATTGTAGCCGTATCCCAAAATTACGATGATATTTTTGCCCTCGATATAGGCCTGTGTTTCCGGGGACAGTTTTCGGAGCTTGACCGGTGTTCCGTCATTTTCTGACAGCAAGTTTGTCGTAGAGTCATGTTTTTTGTCTTTTTTGCAGCTTGAAAAGGTGAATGCCGAACAAGCGGCGAGTGCAAGAAAAGCGAATTTAAGAAAACTTCTGTTTGTATGGAAAACTTTTAGCATGATTCAATTTTAACAGATATGAAAGATTTGCAAAAGTCAAAAAGGAAAAAACAGCCGATTGCAAAAGCGAACCGGCTGGATTTAATTTGTTTTTTATATCTTTCCGATGTAAACGATGACATTGAGAGCTCCCAATCCAGGCCTTATGTTTTTGCTGCCTGAATCAGAAGCTGCTGCCTGTGCCGGCATTTCGGCCTCGGAAGCTGTTTTTGTTCCTTCGCCGACTGAGTTTGAATCAGCCTGGGCTGTCTGTGACGGTGTAGTTACGCTTGAAGAATAAGCCTTTGCCGAAGCTGATTCGCCCTGACTTACAGTGATTGCGTTTGCCGGAGCAAATTCTGAAATATCTCCAGGTTCGTTGTCTTCTGTCGCAGCCGCTGCTGGAACTTCTTCTGGAGTTTCTGCAACTGCCTTGAGGATTGAATCCATGATTCGTTCGCTCTGCTTTGTGTTCTTCCAGAAAGCTACGATACCAGCACTTGTTGAGAGGGCTGTGCCTCGGAATCTGGTCGTGAAAACGAATTCTGTACCACGAACAGAAGCCGTTGCGACTGGCGAGCGAACCGTAAATCCGACCCGGCGGTCTTCTGATTTCTGGATATTTGATTTGAGAGAGCCTGTGGCCAGTCTGATTGAAGTTTCATCTTTGCCGGATGCTCCGTTGACTCCCTGTCGTTCTGCCAGTGTCTGAATTGTGAGACGAGAAAGAGGTGCTACAGTTACGGTAGATTCCTTGATTTTAAGAACAAGCTCTGACTTGAAACCTGTCTGAATTACAGTTCCCTGGATGACGGTATCACCAGCTTTGAGGGCAATCCAGCTTCCGCCGCTCTGCATTTCGGCCTTTCCTTTGGCTGAGACAACAGTAGCCTTAATAGAATTTTGTGCCGCAAAAGAAGAGAAAGCAAATGCTGAGAAAACAAGTGCAAGAATAAGTTTCTTCATGTTAAGCCTCCATTTATTAGAATGCTATAGCAGCATTGATTTTAATCTGAGTTTTTGTGTCACCGATATGTTTGATTGTATCGGCATCATCCTTTGCTATGTACTGACCGAAGCTTACTCCGACTGAGAAATCGCTGAGCACCTGCCAGTTGAGGCCGAGCGAATACTGAAGGCCGGCATATTTGATGCTTTCGCAGGCGTCGAATACAAGGTCGCCGTTTGTGTAAACAAGAAGGTTCGGAATAGGCTTAATTGAAGCCGCAAGACCTGCTTTTGTGAGTTCTTTGTACTCTGCTTCTGTTGTTGAGTTTACAGCAGTGCCGCTCGTGAAACCTTCGAATTTTTTGAAACTTCCCTGTTCTCCTGAGGCATAGAGACCGTCGAGGGCAATTGACATTGATTTGAAGCCCGGATAAACGACGATAGAAGCTTGTGATAGATTGCTTGTTTCCATATCCTGTTCATCAGCTTTTGAGAAAGCGAAAGTTGATGAAAGATTGTAGAAGACTTTCGGAACAAGAGGTCCATTGAGCGCCAAAGTTCCGTAATATCGGTTGAATTTTTTTGACTCAAGAGACTGTGCGATAAATCCTTCGGCTGAGATTGTCTGACTTGCGAAAAGGTTTGGAAGGGAGACTGTGAGAGTACCAACCAGATATTTGTTTGCAAGGACATAAAGTGTTTTTGCCTTGCCATTCATATCTGGCTGGTCATTTTTATCCTTTTCGAGAATCGTGATGTTCTTTGCGTTGAGAAGGCCTGTATATGCTCCGAAAAGCGAAACAGAGACTTTCGGAAGGTTTGCGGTAAACTTAACTCCGTCGGCGTTTTGTGTGTATGCAAGACCGCTCAAATCTGCGTTGAAAAACCGGCCTGCTGTGAAAACGAGGTCACCAGCATCAAGCTCTTTGTTGAGGACGAGTTTGAAAAGGTTTACATCAAGTGAGACCTTGAACTTGTCGTCGTCATCAGCGATGGAAGCATCGTATTCTGATTTAAATGCGCCCTCGGTTGTGAAGTAGCTTTTGCCGTCTTCGCTTAGAGGTGCTCTGAGCCAGAGGTTGATGGTATTCTTCTGGTCGAGCTTTAAATCAAACGGTTCGTTTTTATCAGAAGCATCTTTTTTGACATTGGCGAATTTGCTGTCATTGTTGATGAGACCGCCTGTTTCTAATGCGAAAACATTTACCGCAGAGAGAAGTGCGATGCAGCTAAAGATTTTTTTGACTGTGATTTTCATTATTCAGCTCCTTCTACAATTTCAAGGCATGAAGTGAAGAGATCGATTGACTCGCGGCCAGAAAGCTTCATTGCCGGGTCTGTTTCGAGAGGAAGGATACCTTTTGCCTTAAGCTCCTTGAAAGCGTAGCGGGCAGAAGGAAATAGGGTGTAGAATAAGCCGCCTTTGATACCGAGCGCCTTCATGTAAACGAAGGAAGCCTGTGCCACAGTAACTTCTTTGTTTGCCTCTGTATCAGAATTGAAGAAATTGTTTGATTTTAGGGCCTCGAATGCCTCGACTGTTGCTGCCGAAGAATCTTTTGAAGCGCTCATTGCCCCTAGTGATTTTGCAGAGTCAGACTCGGTGATTAAATTTGCATATAGTGCCGGAAGGTAAGATATTTGTGCACATGTCGCTTTTTCGGAATCAATGATTTCTGAAATGACTTCGGAACTCTGTGAAAAAGCAAAGCTTGCTCCGAGCAAAAGTAAAACGCTACATAGCAGAGTCTTTTTCATTTTTAAACTCCTTTTCTTAAAATAATTTTATTTTGAATCTATTATAACTTGTGTTATAATATTTGTCATGAAAAAAGAAAACAAAAATCAAAAAGATTCCAAAAAAAATCTTCCGAGAAAAATTGTTGCTTTAATCATTGTGGCCGCCGCTTTTGTATTCTGGTCGCTTGTTTGTGCTATCGGAGCACTGGAAAAATTTGACTACCGAATTTATGATTTGCTTCTTGGATTTACGAAAAACCCTGAGACCAGGCCGGAAATTCTTCTTGTAGAGGCGGACAATGCTTCAACAAGCAATGATGCATATGACGAAATGAAAACCTGGCCCTGGCCCCGCGATATTTTTGCCAATGCGCTTCTCCGAATGAAGGAATTCGGAGCGGCGACAGCGGTATTCGATATTGAATATCTTTCGCCTTCAAGTCTTGCCGTCAATGAGGATGCCATTATCGAAGCAAACAATAATTTTGACGGAACAAAGCCTGATTTTACCAAATTCGTAAAGGACAATGACGATTATCTGGCACGGGCCATTCAGTTTTTTGGGAACACATGGCTTACAATCAATACGGATGACCTTGACTTTGACTATACCGAAGATGAAATCAATTATGTAAAAAGCCGTTTCCTTTACGAAGTAGAGGATAAACATGACTTGATTCTTAAAGATTACAGGCAGGGAAAGCTAGACAGCATTAAAACTTCATTTATCGATAATTTCCGGGAGCCAAAAGCAGACTGGGACAATGCGGAATTCCGTAAAAAATACCTTATTGGTTTTTCACCTGTGATGAATTTGTTCGCAAGTCATGCTTCGGGAGCCGGATTCACGAATGTCATTATCGACATGGACGGAACCCGGCGAAGAATCGAACTTTTGAACAAAAAAGACGGGGTCTATTCCGGCCAGCTGGCTTTTGCTCCTATCCTCAAAACCCTGAACCCGGAAAAAATCATACGAAAAAAAACTTCTCTTGATTTGACTAATTGCCGGGGCGTAGGCGGAAAAAACATTAATATTCCTCTTGATTCCAAAGGAAAAATGATAATCAACTGGCTTCATTCCCTTTATATCGATTCATTCAGACATGAGAGTATGCTAATTCTTGCCCAGCTTGATCATCTTGAGAAGAATATAGTTTCAGAACTTAAGAACCTTGATACTTTCCTTGCTTCACTTGAAGGGGCTGAGGTAAAAGGTCTTGATTTGCCGCCTCTAGAAGCCGCCGCAAGTGTAAGACAGCTTGTTTCTGATTACTCGGACATCTCTGATTTCAAGGACTTCCTTCTTTCAAAATGTGAGGGCTTTGACATAGAAGGAAATGCGATTGGCGGTGGCGTTGAATATGCTGATTATGTCCAGTATTTTCAGGCACGAAAAGATTTCTTTGCGAATGTGACCCGCTTTGTGGGCAAGGCCGGCCAGCAGAAGCTCCCTGCTTTTGATGAAATCTCTGAGCGGCTTATGGTTCTGTCTGACTATATTTCTACGGAAGAGCAAAAAACTATTTACGAAGACCTTGCCAATCTCTTTGATACCTTGCAGAACGAAAACAGCCTCTATAATTCAATTTTTGAGGACAAAAAAGAAGTCTACGCAAATTCCTTCTGTATTCTTGGTCATACGGCCAGCTCAACAACAGATTTGGGTACAACTCCTTTTGAGCGGGCTTACATGAATGTCGGAACCCATGCCAGCGTCTACAACACGATTATGAACCAGAACTTCATTTATCCCTTAAACTGGATTTGGGGTGCACTTATATCCCTGATTTTTTCTATTTTAATGATTGTCATGCCTGCAAACAAAAAGGCTGTAATTCAGAATATAAGCGGTGTCAGCCTTTTTGTGATTTCACTGATTGTTCCTGTGGTTTTAATCGTGGCTTTCAGCGTGTATATTCCTGCCCTTGCGGCGATTTTGATTGCTTTCACTTCCTACCTTGGAATGACGATTTACAGGTTTGCAAACAGTGAAAAAGACAAAAAATTCCTGCAGACGACATTCGGTGCTTATGTTGCTCCGGCAGTCGTCGAGCAAATCGTAAAGAACCCGGAACTTGCAAGCTTGGGCGGTAAGAGCGACATGCTCACGGCCCTTTTCTCTGATGTAAAATCATTCTCGGCTTTCACTGAGGTAATTAACAATGAAGCAGGCGAGGACAAGGGCGCTGAAAGGCTCGTTGCCGTTTTGAACGATTATCTTGGCGTTCTTAGTGACGCTATCATGGATAACAATGGTACAATCGATAAATATGTCGGTGACGAAATCGTATCCTTCTTCGGCGCTCCTGTTCACGATGAAAACAACGCTTTTGATGCCTGTGTCGCCGGAATCCGCATGCTGCAGGCCGAAAAACGCTTCAACGAGGAAAACAAAAACCGGCTTCCAATCAACCCTCAGACCGGCGAGCCTTTCTTCCTGCATTCTCGGGTCGGTTTGAACACAGGAAACATGGTCGTCGGAAACATGGGCACGGTGAAAAAATTGAATTACACAATCATGGGTAACAATGTAAACCTTGCATCACGACTTGAAGGAACGAACAAGGCTTACGGCTCATGGATTATGTGTTCGGAGTCAACCTGGAATGCGGCCAACCGTGGCGAGAACGAGGGCAAGATTATCGCCCGAAAATTCGACTGCGTAAGGGTTATCAATGTCAAAAGGCCTGTGGGAATCTATTCGATAATCGGCCTGAGAAATGAGCTCAGCGAAAAACGAATCAAGGCGACTGAGATTTTCAACGAGGGTATGAACTGGTACTTAAAGGGAATCGATACGCCCCAAGAACCGAAAGACATTGAGGACCTGAAAAAGGCATACCAGCTTTATAAAGAGGCTGACGCACTTTACCCCATGGACGAAAGCTCAAAAGTCTTCATGGAAAGGTGCGTGGACTTTATCAAAAACGGAATCCCTCAAATCTGGGATGGCGTTTATACAATGAAGAGCAAATAACTTTTTGTTTTTTCTTTCATTATAACACTTTGTTTTTGAAACTTAGCAAAATCACCGATATTATTAAAGTATGAGACGAACTTTAATGATACCGGCGATTTTTTTTGTTTCTGCCGGATTGATTTTTTCACAGGCGAACGATAAAAGCGGCGAAGGTGCTGAGACAACAGAGAAATCAGGAGCTGCTGAGACTGCTGAGACTTCACAGACAGTACGCTCGCTTTCAGTTGATGATGCGGTTGAGCTTGCAAAAAAAAATAATGTTTCGATTGCACGAAGTCAGATTACACTGGATGCGGCCGGGCGGACTAAGGCTCACTCCTGGAACAGCATCAGCCCTACGGCGAGCCTTTCGGCCACATCTTCTCTTCCCGTTGATTCCCTGAGCGATGACAAGTCAAATTATTCGGCTTCCCTTGGAATTTCTGCGTCAGTATCCCTTTCCTTGAGCGCAAATCTTTATACGACTATGAACGCCGCTAAAATCGCTTATGAATCAGGAAAACTCACTTTTGATGATGCCGTAAAATCAGTGGAGCTTGGCGTGCGGGAGGCTTTCTACGGCCTTTTGTATGAAAAAGAAAACATCACCCTGCAGGAAAAGAACCTTGAGATTGCGAAAACCCAGTACAACAACAATCTCGTGAAATACAATCAGGGACGGCTGAGCGAAATTGATGTCCTTTCTGCCGAAGTCAATTACAAAAGCAAGATTCCAACTGTTGAGAGCGTCCTTACTACTTACCAGAACAATCTGGCCAGTTTCAAGCAGACTCTGGGCCTGCCCATTGACGAAAAAATTGAGCTTAAAGGTTCCCTTGACGACATGATAAACCTGAACAAAATCACCGTTGACGAAAAGACTATCAAGTCTTCTGAAATAAAAACGATGGAATACAATCTTGAGACTGCGAAAAACAAAGTCCTTGAAAAAAGATTTTCAGCTTTTGCACCGAGTTTGAGCGCAACTTTTAATTGGAGCGATTCCAGCTGGTATCTGGGTTACGATGGGACTGCCCCGGATCCAAAAAAGTCGGCTTCACTCTCGCTTTCCGCTTCGATTCCCCTTGATGGCCTTCTTCCCTGGTCGAGCCGTAACGATGCCATTGATTCTGCAAAAGACAGCGTGAAGGATCTGGAACTTCAGCTTGAGGACAAGAAAAAGGATGTGCTGCGTTCGGTTCAGTCGAGCCTGCGCTCAATCAGACAGAGTCAGGAATCAATAAAATACAAGCAGGCCAATGTCACTCTGGCACAGAAAACCTACGACATGACTGCTGAGGCTTACAACCGGGGAACAAAAGACCTGCTCACATTGCAGAACGCTCATACATCGCTTTTGAATGCGCAGGTTACGCTAAAAAACGAGACACTCACGCTGATTAAGGCGATTCTTGAGCTGGAAAACACAATCGGTGTAGAATTTGGTACACTGGGTAAATAAGGAGAACTTATGCGACGATCTCACATCGTTATGATTGCAGCCGCTGCCACCATGGTGGCGGTCGTGGCTTTTGTTGGAATTTCTAAGAAGAATTCGGGAAATGCTGGTCCCGGAAAGGGAAAGGGCCGGGGCGGGAGCACGGTCTTTTCTGTCAAAACCCAGGTGGTTAAAAAAGACACTCTTCATGGCTATGTGATTGCTAACGGTGAGATTGAGAGCCAGAATTCAGTCAATGTTTATCCTGATGTATCGGGCAAAGTGATTGAGACTAATGTAATGCTGGGTTCAACTGTTCAGCGAAATGACATAATCGCATACATCGATCCTAGCGCTCCGGGTCAGTATTACAAAAAGAGTCCTGTTTATGCGCCGATTAACGGAAGCATTATCTCGACCCCGCTTAAAAACGGAACAACGGTTTCCACAAATACAGTCGTTGCTATTGTGGGCGACATCTCAAACTTGCAGGTGAGCGCAGATATTCCTGAGCGCTATGTGGCCCTTCTGAAGCAGGGGCTTAAGGCAGAAGTCAGCGTTGAGGCCTACCCTGATCTGGTTTTCAACGCCACTGTTACGAGGGTAAGTCCTGTAGTTGATACGACTAGCCGGACAAAAGAAGTTATCCTGCATTTTGACGAGCGGGATTCCCGGGTAAATGCGGGAATGTTCGGAAAAATCAAGCTCTATACAAAAGATTATGCGGGTGAGGTAGTAATGCCTGGCGATGCCCTGGTTTCGCTGAACGATGTTCTTTACGCTTATGTCGTCAAAGAGGGCGGCGAGACTGTTGAGAGACGAAAAGTAAAGACCGGCGAAAGTGTTGACGGCATGATTCAGATTCTTGAAGGCATTAGCGAAGGGGAAAAAGTCGTGGTTCAGGGACAAACTTCGCTCAATGACGGCTCAAAAATCCGGGATATTACCGGCGGCGTTCAGAAAGCAGAAAGTGGTAAGATGAAAACTGAAAACGGGAAACAGCCGAAAAAGGAATAATTTATGAGCATAACAAAAAAGACGCTTGAACATCCCGTTTTGACTCTGATTGTTTTCGTTCTGCTTGGAATCATGGGCTTGTTCACAATGAGCGATGTGGCGATTTCGCTTATGCCGGATGTTGACAGTCCTTACATCACAGTGCGAACGACTTACACCAATGCGGGGCCGGAATCTGTGGAAAAAACGGTCACCAAGGTCCTTGAAGGACAGCTGATTTCGGTGAGTGGGCTTAAAAAACTTACTTCAACTTCAAAAGAAGGCTCTTCTTCTATTTCAATGGAATTCAACTACGGAACGGACCTGGACATTGCGACCGATAATGTCCGGGACAAAATCAATCGTGTTCTAAAAAAACTTCCGGATGATGCGGACAGTCCTACTATTTTTAAAATGGATGCGGATTCACAGCCGATTCTGCGCCTTGCCGTACGGGGAAATAGGAGCCGTGATGAGCTTAAAGTTCTCGCCGAGGATACAATCGTAAGTCTTCTTGAGCAGACTGACGGTGTTGCAGAAGCTACGGTCTCGGGCGGACGAACTAAAATCGTGCGGGTTGACATCTCTCAGAACAGGCTTGCGGCCTACGGACTCACGCTGTCTTCAGTGAATTCTGCCCTTTCAAAACAAAACCTGGAGCTTGGCGGCGGAAAAATCACTGAGGGAAAAACTGACTATTCAATCAGGACTGTCGGTGAATTTGCAAGCATTGACGAGATTAACGATGCCATAATCACAAAAAAGGGCGATTATGTCGTACGTTTAAGCGACATCGGGCGAGCCTACATGGGCTACAAGGACAAGACCAACGAAGTTTACATCAACGGCGAGCCTGGAATTTATGTGAGCGTTACAAAACAATCGGGTAAGAATTCAGTAACTGTCGCCAACAAGGTTTATGAAAAGCTTGATGAGATTCAGGAACTTCTTCCCACCGATGTCTCAATGGAAATAATTTCGGATACGACTGACTCAATCCGTGACACAATCAACACTCTGCTTGAAAGCTGCTATCAGGGCCTGATTCTTGCGGTTCTTGTTCTCTTCCTCTTTTTGAAAAATTTCAAATCAACGATTATTATCGCAATCTCGATTCCTCTTTCTATCGTAATTACGATGTTGTGCATGCACTTTGCGGGAATCACCCTCAACATGATGACTCTTACGGGGCTTATCCTGGGGGTCGGAATGATTGTAGACGCCTCAATCGTTATGATTGAGAACATCTATGTCTACAGGAGCCGGGGGGCAAAACCAAAAGTTGCGGCTGTCCTTGGTTCCAGCGAGATGGTAATGTCGGTTCTTTCGGGCAATCTCACAACAATCTGCGTTTTCATTCCTTTCCTTTTCTTTATGGCGGATCTGGGATTCATGGGACAGATGTTCAAGGGAATCATCTTTACCGTCGTAATTTCTCTCGTTTCTTCGCTTTTTGTTGCGATTTTCCTTGTTCCGGTTCTTGCGGGAAAATTCCTTCCTCTTTCAAACCGAAATGAAAAACCCGTCACTTTCAAGCCTCTTAAAAAGTTTTATGAGCTTCTCGATGTTCCTCTGGTCAAGCTTACCGCTCTTTATCGCCGGGCGTTGAAGTGCGCTCTTGGTCACAGAAAGGCAACGGTCGTGATTTGTTTTTCTGCCCTTGTGATTTCCCTTGCCCTGGCCACGACTTTGAATGTGAATCTCATGGCCAACGGAAAGGACGACAGCGTGACCATGAATGTTACCCTGCCAATCGGAACGAACCTGAACGAAACACAAGCCTTGATGAACCAGTTCGAGCAGATTGTCCGTGAAGAAATAAAAGGATATAAAACGCTGATTTCCACCAGCGGCTCATCAAATTCTTACAACGGCCGGCTTGAAATAAAACTACCGAACTCAGACGAGCAGATTGACGATGCCCAGACCGTGCAGAACAAGCTCCGTGCTCATTTCAATGATTTTGCGGGAGCGAAATTCGGATTTAGGGCGGGTATGCGGGGACAGATGACGGGAAGCGACATCAAAATCAAAATCCGCTGCGATGATTTGGAAAAATCCCTTGATGTGGCCGATCAGCTTTCTGCCGTTATGAAAACAATCCCGGATTTGGGCGAATCTTCCGTTGATATTGAGAAGGGCGTTCCTGAGGTTGAGATTGAGATTGACCGTCAGCGGGCCTACGCTTTTGGAGTTGATGTCACTACGGTCGCAAAAGAAATCAACTATGCCATGAACGGCGTCACCTCAACGACTTACCGTGAGGGTGGAAAAGACTATTCGACTGTTCTCATGTACCAGAAGTCAGACCGAAAGCAGGTGATTGACCTGGAGCAGATTTTTGTGAACGGAACGAACGGAAAGGTCAGCGTGGCGAACTTTGCCAAAGTCAAGAAGGGCCTGGGACCTGTCAGCATCAAGCGGGAAAACCAGTCCCGAATCGTGACCGTAACCTGCGACATCATCACTGAGCGGAATGCCTACGAGGTCGAGCAGGACATAAAAGAAGGCATAGCGAATACTTTCATCGTGCCGGATGATGTTACGCTCGTGTACGACGGAGCCTGGCAGAGTATGCAGGATCAGGGAAAGACCTATGGTTTAATCGCACTTATGGCCATTCTTCTCGTATTTGGCGTAATGGCCGGAACTTATGAGAGCTTCAAGGCACCATTCATCAACCTGATGACGATTCCCTTCCTCGTTATTGGTGTCGTAGCCATTTACAAGATTCTGGGTCAGGCGATTTCCATGGTCAGCGCGGTTGGCCTGATTATGCTGGTAGGAATCGTCGTTAATAACGGAATTATTCTGGTTGACTACACCAACCTTTTGATAGACCGGGGCTACAAAATGAAGGAAGCCTGTCTTGAGGCCGGGGCCAGCCGCCTGCGTCCTGTTTTGATGACGACTCTTACCACAGTTCTTGGAATGCTCCCCATGTGCTTCGCCACCAGCGGAAGTGCCGGCATGGTTCAGCCAATCGGCGTTGCTGTTGTGGGCGGTCTCCTTTCTTCAACCTTCGTAACCCTTTTCTTCATTCCGGTTCTCTACTCGCTGGTGATGAATGAAAAGAAACGGGAGAAGAGTAAAATCGAAGTGCTTTTGACGGAGGACAAAAATGACTAGATGCGAGATTATTGCCAATCAGTCCGTGCAGGATGAAATCGTCTCTCTCATGGAAGAGCACATTCCGGGCGTTTTGTACACAATAATTCCTACTGTCGTGGGGCGGGGAAAGGCTTCCTACAAAATGGGAAGCTCAACCTGGCCAGAGACAAATTTCGTTCTCATCTCCTACATTGAGGATGAGCATGTAGGGAAGATGAAAGCGATTGTAAAGGCTGTGAAAGAGCGTTTTAAGGGAGAGGGAACGAAATTGTTCCTGGTTAAGGCTGAAGAAGAGGCCACTTCATAATGCTCAATCCTGATTTTTAATGCGCTATAAAAAAATCCCCGCTCAATACCATTATTTTCTCATGAACAAGGCTTCTGGCGAGGTTTGCTCCACTGTCAGTGATTCTCATCACACGGTTTACGAGCATTTTTCCCCGGAGCTGCTTTCATCGAAGGGGGCCAAACTCCACAGTGTGGGGCGGCTGGATTGTGACACTGAGGGAATCCTTCTTTTTACAAACGACGGAAAACTTTCTGATTTTTTGACCCGGCCTGAGAACAAAATCGAAAAAACATATTTCGTCCGTCTGAAAAATCGGGTAACAGAAATTCAACAGAAAGAATACAGGCAAAAGGCAGAGGAAGGACTGATCCTTCCGGCGGATAAAAAAGCAGCCGAGCAAAAATCAAAGGGTGCAAAAATTGTCTGGCGAGACCAAAATGAATGTGAAATCACCCTTACGGAGGGAAAATTCCACGAAGTCAAAAGAATCTTCAAGTCACTGGGAAACGAGGTCATTTACCTGAAACGGGTAAAATTTGCCGACCTTGAGCTGGACAAAAACTTAAAAAACGGGGAATGGAGACCCCTTTCAGAAGCAGAAATCTCTATGCTGAAAAAGCAAGCCAGACAATACCCTTAAGAGACCAAAAAATGCAAAAACAAGCGTAGGCGGGGTTACGGCACGAATCCACTTTGTGCGGGCGAGCGTAGCGAGTCCAATTTCCAAATCGCACAACCGTGGATTCTAGTGCCGTGTTCCCGCCGGGAGCTTGATTTTGTTTTGCTTGTAATTCCCTATAAGGATTAGTCTGACTCGCTTTCTTCCCTCGCATGTGCAATTTCCTTCATTGTGTACATGAGCTTGTCAGCGCTGGCAAGGAAAGTCGT
>CAMOEE010000003.1 GCA_946611835.1 uncultured Treponema sp.
AACTCTGAACGATATTGAATGTAAAACTGTCTTTGTTATCGATAAATGCAATCATGATTTTTCCTCCTGTTTATTTTGCGTTAGGGATTGCAGCACCTGCGAAGCAGTACCAGAGCAGGCAAAGCCTGCGGCGGTATGGAGCGACAGCGAAAGTGCGAAAAGCCCGACCGCCACCCGTGGCGGGAACGCCCAATTCCTAACTCCTAACTCCTAACTCCTAACTTCTAACTTCAAAAACTGACCTTAGTGCACCAAGCTTTTCGTTGGTCTCTTCCCATTCCCGGTCGGCATTTGAGTCGTACACGATTCCGCCGCCAGCCTGAAGGCTCCAGACCTTCCCCTGCTTGAGGGCACAGCGGATTGCGATACAGAAATCCAAATCTCCGTTCGACTGGATGTAGCCGACAGCCCCCGCATAAAAGCGTCGCTTTGTCTTTTCAAGCCGGCTCAAAATCTGAATCGCGCTGATTTTTGGCGCGCCAGAAACCGTTCCTGCCGGGAAGGCCGCCCGCAAAACCTGAATTGGCTTAAAGCCCGGGGCAACTTTTCCCTGAACATCGCTTACTATGTGCATTACATGACTGAATTTCTCGACTTCCATAAAGCGGGTAACTTCAACGCTTCCGTTGGCACAAACCCGCCCCAGGTCGTTTCGGGCAAGATCTACCAGCATAAGGTGCTCCGCCCTCTCCTTTCCGTCGTTCAAAAGCTCAGTCTTCAGGGCCTCGTCTTCAGCATTGTTCTTTCCCCGGCGGCGGGTTCCTGCGATTGGCCTGATTGAAGCCACGCCCTCACGCACACGCACCAGACTTTCCGGGCTTGAGCCAATCAGCTGCATATCGCCGAAATCAATGTAGAAAAGATAGGGGCTTGGGTTTACTGCACGAAGTCTTCTATATATTTCCAGCGCTGAATTGTCACATTCAAGCTGGAGGCGGCGGCTTGGAACTGCCTGCAGAAGATTTCCCGCAATGATTTCCTTTTTGATTGCCTCGACTTTTTCCTTATATTCCCGCTCACTCTGCTCAAGGTTCGTGATTGTACGGACTTCGCAAGGCTCTTCGGGAGCTGAAAGGTAAGAAAAATCCATGTCATTAAGGCGTTTTTTCAAATCCGAGACAGCCTTATCCAAATCAATCTGATGCTCGTTATAGTTAATGGCAAAAATGTGAAGCTTTTCGGTAAAATGGTCGAAGACGACATAAATGTGCCCCGTAACAAATTCGCTCTCAGGAATGTGCAGCTCGTCAGTCTGTGGAGCCATCATAATCGTGTCACAGCGGGCAGAAAATTCATAGCTCAGGTAGCCCAGTCCGCTCGTAGGAACAGGAATGGTATTTGCCCTTTCGCTTCCGTCTTCGTCATGAATAACGCTCATGTCATTCTGCCCGGCCACATAAAGAAGGGCATCAAGAATATCCGGCGTATGCAAAACCCGGCTTCCAGGTGCGATTGTCTCACCGCTGGTATTTTTTTCCTTGTAAGGCAGGCGGCGGCCGTCAATCAAAAAAGCCACACCTTCTTCGTCCTGAACGATGCGGAATGCCGGTTCCAGCAAAAGAATTGAATATCGTTCCCTGCCCCGGGCAAAACTTGCGCTTTCCAGAATTGCCGTTGCCCCGATTTTCCTCGCCAGACTAAAAGGCGTGTAACGGTCACAAGGCATTGAAAAATAAATAGAATCCGTTCGTGTCATAAAATCCTCCAAAGGGGGAAGTCTCCCCCTCGCTCCAAAGCGTTGCTTTTACGCTACCCCCTCTGCGGGAGTCCCCGCAACGCCCCTGTGTTACTATCTAAAGAAACAGTAACATGAAGTTATGTTACTGTCAATAGAAACAAAACGAAAAAATCATAGATTTTTCCGAGACTCGCCTAAAAACTTGTCTCACAAGTTTTTTCGCTTCGCGACCGGCTCCCTATGTCAACAGAAACAAACTGTAAGGTAGGCAAAAATCACAGATTTTTGTGAGACACGCTAAAAAGTCGTCTCACGACTTTTTCTGGCTTCGCCGTCGCTCCCTATGTCAATAGAAACATTGATTTTCCTTACCCTGTTATTGTATTATTGACTTATGTCAAAACCACTGATTTGTCTTTGTCTTACGGCTCCGACTGTAAAACAGGACCTTACCCTTATCGAAAGATACCGAAAATACATTGACCTTTGTGAGCTTAGAGTCGATTTGCTTGACGATGATGAAAGGCTTATTATCCGGGATTTTCCTTCACAAGCTAATATTCCCTGTATCCTTACGATTCGACGTACCGTTGACGGAGGAAAATTTTCTGAAGGAGAAGCGGCCCGCTCAATGCTTTTTGCCCGAGCCCTTGCATTTGCCAGCGAGGATTCCAGCAAGAATTTCGCTTATGTAGATTTTGAGGAAGATTTCCACATTTCTTCCCTTGAAGATGCGGCCATGGCTTACGGCACTAAAATCATCCGTTCTTTCCATGACATGGAAAATCCTGTTCCAAGCATCGCAGAAAAACTCAAATCAATGCATTCTTCCCACTTTGAGATTCCCAAAATCGCTTTCATGCCGCATTCACTCAAAGATGTCAGCGAGATGTACCGGGAAATGCAGCAATTCAAAGACTCAGACCAGATTGTCTGTGCCATGGGCGGGATTGGTCTTCCTTCAAGAATCCTTGCCGAAAAATTCCATTCTTATCTTAGCTACACTTCCCCGGCTGATCTGGAGCTCAGTCTTTCTGATATCGGCCAGATTGACCCCAAGACAATCGAAGAAGTCTACAATTTTCATGAAATTGACGAAGACACTGCGCTTTTCGGCATAACAGGTTTCCCCCTCAAGTACACTTCAAGTCCAAACATGCAGAACGCCTTCCTCCGAAAAGAGAACATAAATGCGGTCTACATTCCCTTCAAAGCAGAAAAAGCAGGCGAAGCATTTGAATTTGCCGAAACACTCGACATCAAAGGCTTCTCTGTCACGATTCCCCACAAAGAGGACATAATCAAGCACCTTCAGAAAACCGACAGAAAGGTCTCAGAAATCGGTGCCTGCAACACGGTCATCAACGAGAATGGGGTCTGGGCTGGTTACAACACAGACTGCACCGGCTTCGCAAAGGCTCTGCTCGAATTCACGGGCCTCAAAAACCTCAAAAAGAAAAAGGTCGCTATCATCGGTGCAGGTGGAGCTGCAAAGGCAATCGCCTACGCAATCAAAGAAATCGGCGGGAAAGCCTGTATCTTCAACAGAACTCTGCCAAAGGCGAAAATGCTCGCCGAAAAATTTGGCTTCGAGTACGCCTCTCTTGGATTTGAGTCAATCGAGATTCTCCGGGAATATTCACAAATCATCGTTCAGACCACATCAATGGGCATGGGAAGCACAGAAGAATCAAACGCCAATAACGACCCGATCTGGTTCTACGACTTCTCCGGCGAAGAAATGCTCTACGATATCGTTTACAAACCGGCCGTCACACCGATTATGGCAAGGGCCGAAAAATCAGGCTGCAAGGTCGAGAACGGGCTTACCATGCTCCAGTATCAGGGCGAAGAGCAATTCAGATTATTTAAAACGGCATTGTAGATAATGAATCATTAAGAGGAAAATATGGCACTTACACAAAGCGAACAGAAAGTTTTGGCTGCAAAAACTGCGGTTGACACATTGATTGAGCAGAAAAAAATCTTCTCGGGCATGAAAATCGGCTTGGGAACAGGCAGCACGGCTCTTCCGGCAGTAAAAAGACTGGCTGAAAGAATCGCAGACGGCACATTGAGCGACATCAAGGCCGTAGTAACAAGCTTCCAGACAGAAAATTACTGCAAGGACCTGGGAATTCCTGTCTACACACTCAACGACCGGGAGATTGCGGGTCAGCTCGACCTTGCCATTGACGGCGCAGACGAAATCACCCCTGAAAATCACCTGATTAAGGGTGGCGGAGCGGCTCACCTTCTCGAAAAAATCGTTGAATACAACTCAAAGGAACTTGTGATTGTTGCCGACGAGTCAAAGGCAGTTCCTCACACAGGAACAAAATTCCCGCTCCCAGTCGAAATCGTTCCGGGCGCAAGAAAAGCTGTCGAAAAAAAGCTTAATGAACTCGGTGCAAGATGTATTTTGCGTGAGGGAGTGAGAAAATGCGGCCCGGTAATCACAGACAACGGAAATCAGATTCTGGACTGCACCTGGCTGGAGCCGGTAAATCCAGTCGAAATGGAAGAAAAAATCGATGCGATTACAGGTGTCGTTGAGGTAGGATTCTTCACGAAGATTCGACCGACAGCGTTTATCGCGCACGCAAACGGAAGCGTGGAAATTCGATAAAACTTCTAAATATAACTTTTTGAAGGGAGCTCCCAGCGAGAACACACCACTAGAATCCACGGTTGTGCGCTTTGGAAATTGGACTCGCTACGCTCGCCCGCACAAAGTGGATTCGTGGTGTAACCTCGCTTCCGCCCCCTTCAAAAAGCTCTTTCGGACCTTTAGCGAATGTCCCCGCTTCCGATCATTTCATAGTTATTTCAACAGCTTATTGAGCGTTACATCTCTCTGGCGCCAGTTTTTGTCTACTTTAACTTGTAAGTCCAGGTCGATTTTGTAGTCGAAAATCTTTCTGAGGGCTTTGATGCTCTCGACTCGGATTGTCTTAATCATCTGGGCGCCTTTTCCTATTACGATTCCCTTCTGGCTTTCCTTTTCTACACACAAAAAGGCCCGGCACCACATTTTTGTGGGTGAGCGCATTTCCATATCGGCAATCTGAACATAAACGGCGTGAGGAACTTCCTGATCCAGGCGGTTGATTGCCTGCTCACGGATAACCTCGGCAATTCTAAAATCAACTTCCTGGTCAGTGTAAAATTCCTCACTGTAAAGATGGGGGCCTTCTTTTGCCATGTCAAAGAGTGCCTTAAGAACCTCGTTGATTCCGACATCATTTTTTGCTGACATTTCGAGAATCCGGTTTTCGGGCACATTCGGAAGATTTGCCTTGATGAATTTTCGGACATGCTCCCTAAGTACATAGGGGCCGTCTATTTTGTTGATTGCGATTACAATTTTATCCTGATGACCTTCAAGAAGCTCGGTAATCAGCCGCTCTTCTTCGGCACAGTTTCGGCTTGAGTCGATTATGTAAAGAATCAAATCGCTCGAATCCAGCTGATCAGTTACGATGCCTCTCATTTTGAGGTTCATTTTCTTTTCGGAGTCGTGGTAGCCTGGTGTATCAACAAAAACGAGCTGGCCCAGGGATGTGTTCACGATTCCACGGATTGCGTTGCGTGTGGTCTGGGGCATTGCGCTTACGATTGAGACGGGCTCGCCAGCCGCCGTATTCAGGAATGTTGACTTTCCAGCAGAAGGACGCCCGATGATTGTGACAAGGGCAGTTTTAGGCCCCACAGGAGGCTGTACAGATTCAGATTCAATTTCAGTGATTTGTTCTTCCATAAGTCTGATTCTAATAGAAAAAAATAATCTTTTAAAGGTGTCGGGGCCTTGCGGATAGGGAGACTTCCCCCACTTGCACAAATCCCACTTTCATACTAAATTACTAGGTAAATTTAAAAAACGGAGGCTTTCCATGAAAAAAACATTGTTCGTCGCGGCTGCCGCTGCCCTTCTTTCTTTTTCTTTCGCCGGCTGCTCAAAATCACCGACACAGGAACTTCGAGTCTACTCAATCATCCACGATGAGGAAACCGAAGCGCTCACAAAACTTTTCACTGAAAAAACAGGAATTCCTGTAAGCTATCTTCGTGCCACAACAGGCGAGCTTGTGAACCGTGTCATCACCGAAAAAGATTCCCCGCAGGCAGATATTTTGCTCGGCGGAGCTTCAAGCTATCACATTCAGGCAGACAAAGAGGGTGCTCTCGAAGCCTATGCCTCTCCTCTCGCCAAAAATCTTCCGGCCTATGCCGTTGCCAGCGATAACACATGGACAGGTTTCTGTGTCCTCACCCTCGGAATCGGAGTCAATGAAAAACGATTTGCCGAAAAATTCCCTGGAATCGAACTTCCAAAAACCTGGGAGGATTTGACAAACCCGGCCTTCAAAGGCGAAGTCGTCCTTAACAATCCTTCGGCATCCAGCACAGGCTATCTTTTTGTTCAGAACCAGCTTCAGCGTCTCGGAAAAGAAAAAGGATGGGAATATCTCCTTGAGCTGACAAAAAATGTCGGTCAGTTCCCGGATTCTGGCAGCGCCCCGGCAAAACTTCTTGGAACAGGCGAATATGCAATCGGTGTCTCTTACCTGCACGCCCTCGCAAAATACAACGCCCAGGGATTCAATGTCAAACCAATCGCCCCTCCAAAATCTGTCGGTGATGTTGACTGTATCTCAATTCTCAAGAACACAAAGAATCTTTCGGCCGCAAAAAAATTCGTTGATTTCATGCTTTCTGTCGAGGCTCAGGAACTTATGAGCAAATTCACTTTCACAACTCCTGTAAATCCTGAGGCAAAAGCTGTAAAAGGAAGCATTGCAATTGCCGACATCGATTTAATCGACTATGATGTACAGAAAGCTTCTCGGGAAAAGACTGAAGTTCTGGATAAATGGGTAAAAAGCGTAAAATAACACTTTCTTCTATAAATCTCTTCTACCTCGCCGTGATTATCCTTCTCACGGCGGGTGTTGTTTTTCCCTTAGGCTGTGTTCTGGCCACACCAGGAGCAAAAGATTTTCTTGCGGTCTTTTCTTCTCCGGTCTGGCGGGGGGCAATGCTCAACACTCTCCTGGAATGCCTCTCTTCTACTACCCTTTCGGTTCTGGTGGGTTATCTTTTTGCCTACGCAGTCGTCAAGGCTGACATTCCCTTCAAAAAGATTTTCGGATTCATTCCAATCCTGCACTTAATGACCCCGCCTTTTGTCGGTGGCCTTTCCTTCATCCTTCTTTTCGGACGCCAGGGTTTTTTCACTAAAACACTGCTGGGCCTTGATGTCAGTCTCTACGGCTTTTGGGGACTTTTGATTGCCCAGGTTCTTTGCTTTTTCCCTATCGCCTACCTGATTTGTGCTCAGGTCCTCAAACGAGTTCCACCAAGCCTTGAGCAGGCCGCAAGGGCCATGGGGGCTTCAAAGGCAAGGATTGCCCTCACCGTCACCCTGCCCCTCTGTGCCAACGGTATTTTGTCGGCCGCCCTTTTCATTGCCGTCTCAGTCTTAAGTGATTTCGGAAACCCCATGATTGTTGCCGGCCGCTTCCGGGTTCTTGCAGTCGAGGTCTACACTCAGCTCACCGGCTGGGTCAGTGCAGGAACGAGCAGCGTACTCGGAATCATCCTTGTTCTGCCATCCGTCGCACTTTTTATCGCACAGACCCATTTCATGCGAAAACAGGAAGCAAAATTCGCTGTGGTCGGCTCAAAGGCTTCCCCTCTCCCCGAAAAAAAATCTTCTCTGCCCACCCGAATTCTGCTCCTCTTTTTCTGCTCCCTGATTTCACTTTTGATTCTGGCTCAGTTCGCTTCGATTATAGTCGGGGCCTTCCAGAAGCTCTGGGGAATAAACACAACTTTCACCACTGACCACTTCAAGATGCTCGGTAAATTCGGCAGGGAGCTTTTCAATTCAATTACTTTTGCCTTTATCTCGGCAATTTTCAGCACGGCTCTGGCAAGTCTTTCGGTCTTCTTCGTCAGCCGCACTGATTTCCCCTTCAAAAAATATGTCGACATCTGCGTTCAGATTCCTGCGGCGGTTCCGGGTTCCCTTTTTGGTCTTGCCCTTTCCCTCGCTTCAAATTTCCTGCACATTCATCTTTCGGCATTAATGATAATAATCGCCATGACCGTAGCTTTCATGCCCTTCTCATATAGAATCATCTCCACGGTCTTCTCGCAGATAAAAACAAGCCTGGACGATGCCTCATGCTCCCTTGGGGCCAGCAAAGTTCAGCTTCTTTCCACCGTCCTCCTGCCCTTAAGCAAAGGCGGAATCTTCTCATCTTTTATTTACGATTTTGTTCGCGGCGTGGGAACAATCAGCTCTGTGATTTTTCTGGTTTCTTTCAAAACGCCCCTGGCATCAATCAAAATCCTGAATCTTGCGGAACAGGGTGAATGGGGAAGAGCGGCTGCCCTCGCAACAGTTCTCACGACACTGACATTTTCTGTCCTTCTTTTGGGAAGAGTAATCTTACGAATAAAAACAAAAAAGGAAATAATAAATTTATGAAAAAAGGTCTTGTAATGGAAGGCGGAGCAATGCGGGGCATGTTCACGGCCGGCGTATGCGATGTTTTACTGGAAAACGGAATCAATCTTGACGGAGCCATTGGTGTTTCTGCAGGCGCGACCTTCGGCTGTAATTTCAAGTCAAGGCAGATTGGCCGGGCTATCCGTTACAACAAAAGATTCGCCCACGACTGGCGTTACTGCTCTTTCCGCTCTCTCCTTCTGACCGGTGACCTTTACGGAGCTGATTTTTGCTACAATCTTCTTCCAAACAAGCTTGACCGTTTTGATTACGAGACTTACCGCTCAAATCCCCTTAAATTTTATGCGGTCGCTTCTGATTGTAATACAGGAGAGCCGGTTTACAAGGAACTTCCCCTTTGTGACCAGCATGATTTGACCTGGATGCGGGCCAGCGCCAGTATGCCTCTTGTCTCCCATGTCGTAAAAATTGACGGCTATTCTCTTTTGGACGGCGGAATGACAGATTCTATTCCCCTCAAGGCTTTCGAGAACATGGGTTACGAGAAGAATCTTGTTATTTTGACCCAGCCCAGGGAATTCGTAAAAGAGGCAAGCTCCTCCCTCAAACTGATGAAATTCAGCCTGCGAAAATATCCCAAAATGTTCGAGGCCATGCTTCACCGTCACGAAATGTACAACCAGGAAAAGGCTTATGTTTTCCGGCAGGAAGTGGCCGGCAAATGCTTTGTAATCTGCCCGCCAAAGGCTCTTGGAATCAGCCGAACTGAAAATAATCCTGATGAGCTTCAGCGAGTCTATGATTTGGGACGGCTTTCAATGCAGGAAAATCTTACGAAACTCATGGAATTTTTAAAATGAAAGCAAAACTTGAACTAAAAAATATCACTTTCTCATTCGGGAACACCCTTGCGGTGGACAATATCTCGCTCAAAGTCGAAGAGGGAAGCTTCACCACGCTTTTAGGTCCCAGCGGCTGCGGAAAGACAACCCTTCTCCGCCTGATTTCAGGATTTCTCCAGCCAAAATCCGGGGAAATACTGATTGACGGAGTGAACCAGGCAGGAATCGAGGTAAACGATCGAAAGGTCGGCATGGTCTTTCAGGATTATGCTCTTTTCCCCCATCTTTCGGTGGAGCAGAACATCACTTACGGGCTTAAAATCCAAAAGAGGCCCGCCGGCAAAATCAGGGAAGATGTGCATGACATAGCCTCTGCCCTCGGAATCGAATCGCTCCTTAAACGCTTTCCCAGCGAACTTTCCGGCGGCCAGCAGCAGAGGGTGGCTCTGGCCCGCTCCCTGGTCCTGAAGCCGAAAATTCTTCTCATGGACGAGCCTCTTTCTTCCCTGGATACAAAATTACGGACAAAAGTCCGGGAAGAGCTCAAGGAAATCCAGCAGAAACTTAAAATCACTACGGTCTATGTAACTCACGATCAGGAAGAAGCCCTGTCGCTCTCAAGTAAAATCGCCGTCCTTAACGAGGGAAAACTCTTGCAGGAAGGAAGCCCCCGGGAAATCTACTTTTCACCCAAAAATGAATTCACGGCAGATTTTGTGGGCAAGGCCAACATAATCATCAAAGGCTCCAGAAAACTGATGATTCGCCCGGAATGGTTTGAAATTGCCGGTCAGGTGCTCCCACACGAGCAGGATATCGTTCCCGCTGACACAATTTTGCTCTCCGGAACGATTTTATCACAGAGTTTTTTAGGAAGTAAAAGCCGCTTTGTAATTCAGACCTGCAGCACCGAGGAAAAAGAAATCATCACCGCAGATTTCGACACCATTGATTCGGAAATTCTTCGCGTGGGGGACAGAATCACGGTGAGGGCCAGAAGAAGCTGGAACTTCATATAAACCGCATCATTTTCAACAATTTGCAAAATTCTCACATTTTTTTCAAAAGACTTACATTGTTTTCATCTTTGTGATATTATAATCGCTCTATGGATATTACAGAAATCATTACAGATCTTGTTTTTCAGCTTGCGGTAATTATCTTCACAGCACGCATTTTTGGTAAACTCGCAACACGAGTTGGCATTCCTTCAGTTTTGGGCGAGCTTGTCTCAGGAATCATTATCGGTCCCTTTGCCCTTGGCGGCCTTGCTCTCCCGGGCTTTCCTCACGGTCTTTTCGGTGTAACAGAATCTCTTGCAGGGGCAGTCTCTCCTGAGCTTTATGCATTCGCACAGATTGCTTCCATCATCCTTCTTTTCGCCAGCGGTCTTGAGACTGACCTTTCTCTCTTCATCAAGTATTCGGTCTCGGGCGGAATCATTGGTCTCGGCGGTGTCATAATCTCCTTCTTCTTTGGTGCCGCCTGTGCCTTCTTCATCCTGCCAATCCTCGGAATCCAATGTTCGTCTCTTTTCGATGTAAAATGCCTTTTCCTGGGAATCATGTCCACAGCCACCTCGGTCGGTATCACGGCTCGGATTTTGAGTGACAAAAAACGCATGGATTCTCCGGAAGGCGTTACTATTCTTGCGGCGGCCGTCTTTGATGATGTCCTCGGAATCGTTCTTCTCGCCGTCGTTATGGGAATCGTCTCTGCACTTGGCACCGGTAAAACTCTTTCCGGCGGGGCAATCGGAATCATAGCCCTCAAAGCTTTCGGAATCTGGCTTCTGGCAACGGCACTTTTCATCGTTCTTTCTAAAAAAATAGCCCGCTTCGTCCGCTTTTTCGGCGGTGCAACAGATTTCTCTATCGCAGCTTTGGGCGTAGCCTTTCTTCTCGCAGGATTTTTTGAAAAAGAGCACATCGCAATGATTATCGGAGCCTACACGACAGGTCTGGCCCTTTCCGGAACGGATATTGCCCCGGTCATTCAGGAGAAAATTCACTCGCTCTACAAATTCTTCGTGCCGATTTTCTTCGCAGTCACAGGTATGAGCGTCGATATCACAAAACTTTTCAGTCAGAATGTCCTGATTTGCGGCGGAATCTACACTCTTTTCGCAGTTCTCTCAAAACTTTTGGGCTGTGGTCTTCCTGCCCTTGGCCTTGGATTCAACTTTAAAGGCGGTTTCCGTATCGGCGCAGGCATGATTCCCCGTGGCGAAGTCGCTCTGATTATCGCCGGAATCGGTCTCACGGCGAAAGATGCCCTGGGAGCTCCAATCGTAAACCAGGATTTGTTCGGTGTCGTAATTCTTATGACCCTCGTTACAACTCTGGTCGCTCCACCGATTCTCAATGTGTCTCTCTCAATCAAGGGTCGTGGCACCAGAAAGAAAATCGAAGAGGCCGAAAGCCAGATGTTCGAGTGGGATTTCAACAATCAGGAGCTTACCCACCTTGTAATGGATTTCCTTCACCGTGATTTGCGTGCAGAAGGCTTCTATGTACAGATGATGAATATCACTGACGGAATCTGTACGGCCCGTCGTGGCGATACGGCAATTTCTCTCCGTGAGGATGGAACAAAAATCGTAATTGAGACTGAGTCAAAGGACATGGGCTTTGTCAAAGGCGAGCTTTATGAGACAATGCTCCGCCTGGAAAAATCAATGAAGTCACTTTCAGCCCTAAAAAACACGGCCTCTCTCCAGTACGGATTTGCCTGCCCGGAAAACCGCGTGACAAATTCTATGACCCGTTATCTCAACAAGAACTGCATTTCATGCGACCTTAAGGGAAGCACAAAAGACGAAATCTTGAACGAAATGGTGACTCTCCTGATTCAGTCCGGGAATGTCACTAACCGGGAGCAGGTTATTTCAGCCCTCAAAGAACGGGAAGCTGCAGGTTCAACAGGCCTTGAAAAGGGAATCGCAATTCCTCACACAAAGACTAACGGCGTTACAGAGCCTGTCGTTGCAATCGGAATCAAAAAAGATGGTGTCGATTTCAACGCCATGGACGGAAATCCTTCACAAATTTTTGTAATGCTGGTCGCTCCGATTGACGGAACAAATCCTCTCATGCGTGCGATGGCAGCTTTCAGCGGGGCTCTCATGCGAGAAGAAGTCCGAAATGCCCTTCTCGAGGCAAATAGTGCCGAACAAGTCGTAGAAATTCTCAAAGAAAGCAAGAAAATTTAGTCAAAACCCCACCTCCTCCCGCTCCGAAACTTGCAAATATCAAATTCCAATGCGATAATATTAGCAGGGCGGGATTCTATTTAAGGAGGTGCAATTATGGCTAAAAAAATCAACGAAGAAAAATTAACCAGCATCGTAAAGAAAATTGCGATTGGTCTCGTCGTTCTGGCAGTCCTGGTTTTCATGCTTATGTCAGTTCAGATTTTCAACATGAGTGCATCTGACCCCAGCCGCTATCAGGATAACTACCGAAAACTCACCAGCAACGAAAAGAGCATGGTAAAATCCATGAAGAAAACCGGCGAAGTCCAGTCAAAAATCATGGGAACCAGGCGGGCTACAGGCGGCAACGGCAAATTCATCGAGGAAGTTGAGCGAAATCACGCCAAAGACCAGAAGAAGAACTAGCCTCCGTATGTCTTAACATCGCATTTTCTGATATAATTTTCTCCATGAAAACTGAAGAATTGACTTCATCTCTCCTGGAGCGTTTTTTGCGCTTCGTTCAAGTTTGGACTACTTCTGATTCAATTTCTGCTGATTCAGGAAATCAGCCTTCTACCCAGCGTCAGTTCGATCTGGCTCACCTGCTCGAATCAGAATTAAAGTCTTTCGGCCTTGAAGATGTTCAGATTACGCCCCACTGCTATGTTTACGGCCGGCTTCCGGCAAGCACTTCTTGCGAAAATCTGGAGCCTTTTTGTCTTCTGGCCCACATCGACACGGTTGAAGAAGTCTCCGGCGAAAATGTAAATCCTCAAATCCACAAAAATTACGACGGAAAAGACATTCTTCTAAAATCTGGTGATATTCTTTCTGCACAAAATGATCAGTCTCTGGCCCTTTCTGCAAAGAATCACGAAACAATAATCACAAGCGACGGCACGACACTTTTGGGAGCCGACGACAAGGCAGGTCTTGCGGAAATTATGACAGCCCTGGAATATCTCTCAAAAAATCCTGAACTTCCCCATGGTGAAATTGAAGTCTGCTTCTCCCCGGACGAAGAAACAGGCCACGGAATGGACAATGTTCCTCTAAATCTGATTAAGTCAAAATACGCATACACTGTTGACGGCGGACATATCGGCGAGCTTGAGACGGAGTGCTTCAACGCATTCAAAAGCGAGGTCACCTTCACGGGAGTTTCAGTTCACACAGGAACAGCAAGGGGTAAGCTCGTAAACGCAATCTCCATGGCATCAAATTTTGTCACAAATCTTCCACGCCAGGAGTCCCCGGAAACAACGAGCGGCTATGAAGGATTCTACGCCCCCATGTCAATCGAAGGCTCAATCGAAAGCGCAAAAGTTCTTCTCTTCCTGCGGGATTTTGACATGGAGAACATGGAAAAACGAAAGGCCCTCGTTGAAAGCCTTGCCTCAGCCACGGCTCTATCATTCGGCGGAAAGGCAGAAGTAATTCACAGCCAGCAATATCTCAACATGAAGGACGGCTTCAAAAATCGCCCGGATGTAATCGAAAAACTGGTCGCCTCCTACAAAAAAGCCGGGGTGGAGCCTGCTTTTACCCCAATCCGGGGCGGCACGGACGGTTCCAGACTTACAGAAATGGGGATTCCATGTCCCAACATCTTCACCGGCGGTCACAATTATCACTCGCGCACTGAATGGGCAAGCCTTGAGCAGATGATGAAAGCGGTGGAAATTTTAATAAATTTATGTCAGAATAGAAAATAGAGGGGAAAAATGCACAAATATCGAATTGAAGGCGGTATCCCGATCCGTGGAACAATAGCCGCCAGCGGAAACAAAAATGCGGCCTTGCCTTGTATCGCCGCCACACTTTTGAGCGAAGAACCGGTCATTTTAAGAAATATCCCAAAGATTGAAGATACGGGCGTAATGCTTTTGATTTTACAGGCGCTGGGAGCCAGTGTCGAAAAAATTGGTGAACACGACTGGAAAATAGACGCTGCACTGATTCGCACTTCGGACATTCCTGCCACGCTGAGCAAAAAAATCAGGGCTTCAATTCTCTTTGCAGGCCCACTTGTTGCCCGAACAGGCAAAGCCATTCTCCCGCCACCTGGCGGAGACGTAATCGGCCGCCGCCGTGTAGACACCCACTTCCTCGCCTTACAGGAACTTGGGGCCAGAATCTCTGTTGACGGGCCTTTCACTTTTACGGCCAACAAACTGGTTGGCGCGGACATCTTCCTTGACGAGACATCCGTCACGGCCACAGAAAACGCAGTCATGGCTGCCGTCCTTGCAGAAGGCCACACAATCATCAACAATGCGGCCAGTGAACCTCATGTTCAGGACCTGTGCAACATGCTGGTAGCGATGGGCGCTAAAATCAGCGGAATCGGAAGCAACATCCTCAATATCGACGGAGTCAAAAAGCTCCACGGCACTGACTTTGCAATCGGCCCTGATTTCATGGAAATCGGCTCCTATATTGGTCTTGCGGCAGCCACAAAAGGCTCAATCACAATCACAGGCGTTAAACCAAAGGACATGCGCCCTCTCAGGGTTGCTTTCGGAAAGCTGGGAATCCGCTGGACAATCGAAGAGGACAGGCTCACCGTTGATTTGGGCCAGGAAATGAAGGTAAATACCGACCTTGGCGGCATGATTCCAAAAATCGACGACTCGCCGTGGCCCGGATTCCCGCCAGATTTGACCTCAATCATGACGGTAGTCGCAACTCAGGTTGAGGGAACTGTCCTGATTTTCGAAAAGATGTTTGAAAGCCGAATGTTCTTCGTAGACAAGCTCATATCAATGGGGGCAAGAATCACCCTCTGCGATCCTCACCGTGCCGTAGTAAGCGGTCCGTGTACCCTTCACGGCGACAAGCTGGTTTCTCCTGATGTCCGTGCCGGAATGGCAATGGTAATCGCAGCCTTAATCGCTCAGGGAGAAAGCGAAATCAGCAATGTCTATCAGGTAGAACGGGGCTACGAAAATCTTGTCGACAAATTACGCTCGCTTGGAGCCAGGATCGAGCAGGTCGAACTTGATGAGTAAATGATTAGTTGGCTGTGCGTGACACAAAGTTAAAGCAGACGATTATCAGAATCAGAACAAGAACAAGTTCCGTTGCGATAACCGCGCCGCTCCCGAGCATGATTACAAGCGCATAGCTGAACACCCGGAAAGCGTAAAGTCCGCACTCCATAACAAAATAAAGAATCACTGTAATTGCCGGCACGAGGAAAATCCACTTGAATTTAAAAAGCTGCGAATCCTCAAGCCGGTAATTCCATGCCACACAGGCCATAAAAATACAGCAAATCAAAATAATCAGCGGGAAAGAAAGCCTGTACAAGAAATCAGAATTGTAAACTTCATAAGAATAGCCATATTCCCTTGTTTTCGGCAGAAACTTCATCAAAGAAATAAGACTCATTTTTGTGGAACCGGCGGCAGCATCACAAAGAAGATTGAAGTCCGCCTGTGGCATTGCGAGCACAAGATAGTTGTTCAGATACGGTTCATGAATGCGCGTATATTCGGCGTCATATTCATAAACCGGCGAAATCAGCCCGCCACGACCGCTCTTAGAGATACTCTCAAGCATGAGATAAGGAACATTTTTGAAGGATTCTTTGATTCCGAATGCGGCTTTTGCGGACTCATCAAATGTTTCAACTTTTTGCGAAAGCATTTTTGCATAAGGAACATAAACGGAACGGAGGAATTTTCCTTCAGCAGAATAAGTGAAAAGCGTAAAGCCCCTCAAATACTGAATCATGCGGCCGGAATTCTTTACAGGTGTGATTCCGCGGATATAAACGACATCCTTTGAGCCGTCATCATGGGGAACCGAGAAATAAATGTTGTTGTAGGCCTCAAAGCGGCGCAAATTCTCTACCTCTTCAACGAAGAAACACTGGTCTTCAAGCCTCTGTTCTACAATCGCACTGAATTTAGCCACATCAGGATCACGGGCGGCCACATCTGAAATTGCAGAAATCTCAAGGAACTGGTAATAGGCCTCAATATTGTCACCACGGATAAAAGTCTTGTAGGCTTCCCTTTTTTTGCGGAACAAAATCTGCTCGTCGGTTTCCTTGATAGCAGTGACATCAAAAAGATGATTCCATGCCTCGCTCGCCAGACGGTTCGCCTCATCGAGATTTATGTCTTTTTCGTTTCCGACCTCAACCGCCAGATAAGCGTAATAATGTGCATCAAACCACTTTTCTTCTTGTGCGGCTTTTTTTGCCTTGTTGAGAAGCGAAGTTATTGTCTCGCCCTTTGTCTCTTTTACAGGAACAAAAACAAATTTAGGCGGCTCAGGCCTGTCCAGAATCAGTTTCAGGGAATTAAGCTCAGCCTCGGCATGTTCCTTGATATAAGAGGCCTCTTTGTCCTTTGGATTAAGAAGAAGTGCATTGTAGGAATACTCAAAGGCAAGGTTCATGTTTCCTTTTATGTAATAGTCTTTGCCCAGAGTCAGAAATTCATTGAAAAGAACAGGCTTTATCTTAGCACGAGCCTGCTTTTGCTCAAAAAACGGAACCAGGACCTCAATAAATAATGATACGCAAGCCACAATCATGATTGAAGAAATCATCGTTTTTTTGAAATGCTTCATAATCAGCGGCGAATATTTGATTTTTGCTTTTTCTGAATCTTTTCCGTAAGCGATGGCACATCCAATCGCAAAAGAAGAAAAGACAAGGGCCGGGAAAAATTTACAGAAAAACAGGAAACCCCGGATAATAACATAAGACCTTTCCTCGCCGGGAAGAAGCAGGGGGACATTCTTCATCAAAACTGAGACGAGCAGACAAAGTGCAAATGCAATCACAGAATAAATTGCGACAATGATAGCTGTTTTTCTCATTCGTCACTCTCCAAAAGATATGTGCCGTTAAGCCTGTAAATTCCCATGAAGACCCCGAAAATGCCCAGTAAAAGGGCAATCGCAAGATTCACGAGAATAATCAGCGGGTCTTTTGCAGAGACAAGCCATGAAAGCCTTTGTGAGACCTCACGCACGACACCAGGCATTATATTCATGTAATACAGATAATTAACGACAACTACGGTAATAATTCCAATTATCACGAAAGTGACATTCGCAAGCTTCCATGAACTGGCAAACTGAAGTCCGAAAACCGAAAGAAGGGCAAGCCCCATCGAAGCGAATGAAAGCCAGGCCAGAAAGCCAAGGGCCGCACTGTACTCAGCGGCGGTAAGAAGAGCAGAATAAAGGGCCAGAGGGAATGTAACGATTTTAGGCGGTTCCAGTGAATTTTTTATAAGAATGTCTGAATAAGGGAAGGCTGACTCATTTTTGGCAGGAACATCAAAGAAAGGAACGACTGAATTCTCTGAATCCTGAAAATCAGAAGTATCGATAAAAAGCCCTTCTGCATTGCCGTTTTCCTCAATCCTGGAATAATAAATGACCCCGCCGGCATCTTTTCGGAAAAATCCGCTGCTGCTCGCCTCAACCCGTGTTTTAGCAAGAGAATTCTCATAGCGGACGGAAAGCTTTAAGTCAGCAGGAACCAGAAGAAGCCATGAAAGAAGCCCGAAAATCATGTACATGGCAAAAGAAACGCCGTAATTCCCCGGGTGACGAACCATGTAAAGGACAAGAAGAACCTGTGAAAGCACGCAAACCAGAGGAAATGTAGTGAGAATGCCGGTTGTAAAAAAAGTTAATGAAAAGAAAGAAGCGGGAAGTCCCGTGACAAACATTGTAAGATTGCAACTGAACATAAAAACCGTTGCGAAAAGGAGCGTACCTAAAAAGAGCGACGCCAGATAAATAATTGCAAGATAAAGAGCACGTTTCATTATATTACAAGGATACCATGAAAAAACAAAAAAGACCACTTCTTTTGAAGTGGCTTTAAGATTTATTTACGGATTAGAACTTAACCAAGGAATACCTGACCGTGCTGGTCGATTGCAAGAATAGACTTGCACTCTGAACATCGGAATCGACCGGCTCTTGTAGCCTTGAGGCGTTTTGAGCAGACCGGGCAGCTGAAAATCTTTGGGAAGATGCTTTCTGAAACAGGCGCTCCCTGCTTGAAGAAGTTGATTGCGTCTGCGATTGAGTCCTTGATATTGAAGAACTGAGAGAATCCCAAAAGCTGGAAGACTTCATAAACCTTAGGCTGGATTTCGAGCAATACAATATCTCCGCCCTTTGGCTTAATCATTTTAAGGAAGGCTGTGAATGAACCTATTCCTGTAGATGAGACATAGTTGAGGGCAGAGCAGTTGAAAATCAAATTTACGAAACCTGCCTCTACAACTTTTGAGATTCGTTTCTGGAAGAAGCTTGAGTTATATGTATCGATGTAGCCGTTCAAATAAATGACAAGGCCATTATCAACATCGTTGATTTTTTCAAGGGTAATCTTTAAGCTATCATCTTTTTCATCATTAAATCCAGGAACAAGGTTATTATTGCTCATTCTACTTCCTACCTTAATATTAAAAGATACTTTAAGTCTTTCTATATTACACCAAAAATCTCTATTTCGTCTAGCAAAATTTCATAGATTTTTGTGACGGTGACCAGCCCCTGTCAAGGCGGACTATCGTACCATTAATATCGGCATTTTGCAGAAGAAATAAAGCAGTTTCTGCAAGAGAAGGCAAAGAAATCATCGATTCGAGGGGCATTTTTGCAGAAAGTTCCATTTTCACTGACTCCGGAAGGTATTCAGTCTCCACAAAACCCGGGCAGATTGCATTGCAGGTGATTCCGTAATCAGCATAGGAGGCGGCTGTGGAAGAGACAAGCACATTCAGGCCGGATTTTGCGCCCGCATAGGCAGCATTTGTTGAGAATTCAAGGCGATGTGAGGTTCCGCTCCCGCCAAAAAGCAGAATCCTTCCGAAGTGATTTTTCATCATCGCAGGCAGGGCAGAAGAAAGAAGGAAACCGGGAAGGGCGTAATCAAGCAGGGAAAGCTTTTCCCAGTCAGAAAGATTTGTCTCATGCAGGGATTTTTGCACGAAAGGCCCGAAACAGAGGCAGAGGATGTCGCATTTTCTGGCAGATTCAGCAAGCGGAGAAGATTCCAGCGAATCAAAAGGAGATTCAAGAAGATTCTCAACGATTTTTTTTGGCCGCATCCCGCTAATCTCAAAAATTTCTTGTAAGAGGGAATCGAATTTTTCGCTCTCATGCCCGCCATGAAGAGTAAGCTCCACGCCGCACCGGGCCAAAGCCAGAGAAAGGGCCGAGCCGATTCCGCCAGAGCCACCGACAACAAGTGCCGTCTTTCCTTTTAAGCAAGAAGAAGAATTCATGGGAATATTCTAGCATGAAATCGCCCAGAAGTCTCAGAGAATGCAAAAAATGTGGAAGCGAGAAGAAAAGCAAACGGCTGTTGAATCACTTGCAAGGTCAGTAAATTGTGCGGAAATCTCTTTTTCAGTCGATAAATCGCTGAATAATCCCTTGCACCGTGATGAAACAGTCGTGCTTTTCTGGTAGCGGACACATTTTTTGTTTTATGCAATTGATTCTTCTAGGGTATTTAAGCTAAAGTTATCCTCATGAATCTTTCAAATGTTGTGATTATTTTGTGTCGCCCCGAAGAAAGCCGCAATGTGGGGGCTGTCTGCCGTGCCATGGCCAACAACGGACTGAAGAATCTCCGCATTGTGGGTAAAAAATCTGATTTTGATGAGGAGCGTGTCCGGATTCTGGCGATTCATGCCGCCCCAATTTGGGAAAAGGCCCGGTTTTTTGATTCTATAACCGAGGCCGCCAGGGACTGCACCCTTGTTGCCGGGACTACCCGCCGCCGGGGCAAAAAAAGGGGCAAGCTTCTTTTACCCGAGGAATTTGCCCAAAAGGCCGGCTCAATCACAAGTGACGGAAAGGTTGCCGTGGTTTTCGGAAACGAGAGAACAGGCCTTGAGGAAGAAGAGCTTGACGAATGCAACATGGGTGTCACGATTCCTTCAAGCGATGAATTCGGCTCGCTAAACCTGTCTCATGCAGTACAAATTATATCCTATCACATTTTCAGAAAGTCACTGGAAGAAAAAAATATGGCTTCCCGGGGCTACACACCGGTTTCTCTGGAGCGTCTAGAAAAAACAGTCAGTGAAATTACCGGGGATTTGCAGAAAATCGGCTTCTTTAAACTGGCAGGCCGGGATGACATGGAAAAATTCTGGACAGACATTCTTTCCCGCGCAGCGCTGAGCGAAAGTGAGGCAAAATACATCGAAAAGATTTTTGACAAAGCGGCAGGATTAAGTGGAAAGTTAAAAACAGAAAAGTGAAAGGGGAAAGCCTTCCCCGAGACTCGCTTACACTTTAATGTGCCTTGGTTCGATTATGTCACCGTCGCAATAAAGTCTTGCGGCGTTCTTGAGACATTTTTCCAGCTGACGGATATTCCCTTTCCATGTAAAGGTTTGCAAGAGGCTTATGGCTGAGTCCGAAATCTCTTTTTGAATCTTCTCGCGCTTTAAAATCATCCGGCATAAGTCAGGGATATCTTCCAGCCTTTCTCTCAATGGCGGAATTTTTAATGTGACATCGTTGATTCTGTAGAACAAATCGTCACGGAAAGTTTTTTCGAGGATTTTTCGCTCCAGGTTTGCGTTAGTTGCAAAAATCATCCTGTTATCAACATGGATTTCCTTGTTAGAACCAATCCGGCTTATCACCGATTCGCTCAAAACCTTCAGCAATTTAACCTGGACCGAAGGACTGATTTCACCAATTTCATCCAGAAAGAGCGTTCCTCCGTCAGCTTCTTCAAAAAGGCCTTTGGATGAGACCGCCCCCGTGAATGCACCTTCCGTAACCCCGAAAAGTTTGGATTCAACCAGAGTTTCATTCATGTTGGAAATGACTTCACCCTTAAAAATCTTTTTCCGTCTTGGAGAAAGCTCATGTATTGCCCTTGCGACCGTCGTTTTTCCGGTTCCAGTCTCACCAAGAAGAAGGACAGGAACATCAAAAACGGCAACTCTTATAATATCTCGGCGAAGCTTAGAAATTGCGGCAGAAGAACCTGTAAGGCAGGCAAAGGCCGGACTAATCTCGCAATACTTCTGATAGTCCTTTGTATCAACATACTTTTCGGGTTCAGGTTTAGGCTTTTTCTCTTTTTTTGGCTCGATTTCGTAAATTTCAGGCGGAATTTCTTTTGAAAGAAGGATATCAAGCTCGCTGATATCGGCATATTTAAAATATGGAATTGAATATTGATCAGTAAAAGCAAGGAAATTTGAATCGATACAGCTTTCAAGAACAAAAATATTTCTCGGCCCGTATTTCGCAATGGTTTTCTTAAGGATTACAAGATTAGAAGCGAAACGCACAATCTTTTTGCAATTTTCCCGTGCAAATTCTATGTCGCTGAGTTTGTCGGAAAAAATCGTAATGGATTCTGTCATTTATGATTCCTGATTTTTCTCCAGGCTGTCTACATGGTAAATTCCTTCCTCGCCCTTTTTATTCTTTTTGAACAACCTGGTGAAAATCAAAAGGATTTTGTACCACATATAAGGGAAAAACAGGAAGATTTTAAGAGGACTATGCCCGATTTCATTCCAGATTTCTTTTCCGGCATCAAAAGTCTTTTCGCTTACCCGGCGGATTCGGCCTGCAAAAATACCCAGGCAGTCAGGATAGTAGAGGAAAATGCTTGAAGAAAACCTGTCCCTGCGATGATAGGACCAGAGATTTTTTTCTTTTATGCCATCGCTGACAATTACAAGGGAGGGAGAAGCCTTAAAAATCGCCTGGACGACCGCATCCTCGGTACTTTTGGGAAAGTAACCGACATAACGACCGACAATTCTCAAGCTTTTGAAGGTATCGTGAACATTGTGCTCGGCTTTTTGCAGCGTTTTTTTGCGTGAGCCCAGCATGTAGAGTGATTTGTAGTGATGGTCTAGAGTGTTAAGAATCTGAATCACAGCATTGAAGGGGTTGTAACGCACTGGAACTTCGAGTTTAAGGAATCTTGCGCCCTTTAGAATGCTTTTTGAAACAGGGAGAATCAAATCTGCGTTGCGCAGGCAGTCACCAAAATCCTTTTTTTTGTTGCGGGCCTTGAGCAAATCCCAAATTGTCAGAAAAACAATCTGCTTAGTTCCGGGTTTTTCGAGGATTTTCATAATTTCTGCTTCAAGATTTTCTGGACGGCAAACATCAACAGGCACGCCAAGCAGTTCGATTCTAGTCATTTTTAGATTCTCTTTTTTATTTAGTCACAGATTAGCACAGATTAGCGGCTATTACAATAAGGATTGAAGGGCCGCAATTCCATAAAGGGCAGCCGTCTCGCAGCGAAGGATGTTTGTCTTCAAATGAACCGCCGTAAAACCTGCTTCACAAAGGGATTTTACTTCTTCCGGGGAAAGTCCTCCTTCGCTTCCGCAGAAAAGAGCGGCTTTTTTGAGGCTTCCTTTTTTTTCACAGGCTTCGAGGATTGTAACTGTAGATTCGTTTCGCTCGTAAAGGACTATGGCAAGACTTTCCTCTGGAGCGAGATTCTGAACTTGCGCTTTCCAAAACTGGCAGGCTTCAGAAAGACTGACGCAGTTTTCGATTTTTGTGTTCACAGGGCTTCCGCTTTGCTGACGGGCTTCTTTTATGATGCGCTCAAACCTGTCGCCACGGAAATTCATTTTTTCGGCACCGGTCTGAGAGAATTCAGTCTGAACAGGGACTATTTTGGCCACTCCGCACTCAGTTGCCTGACGAAGGATTAAGTCGAATTTTGAAGATTTGGGAAGAGCCATAAAAAGCGTGAATTCACATTTCTCGATTGAGTCAGTGTCTTCAGGCTGATTTTCGACTGCAGAGCCGTCAACAAGGTCACAAACCTGCAGTAAAATCTTTTTGCCCTTCTCGTCAATCTGGCAGACCGTCATTGGCTGCAATTCACCCGAAGGAAGACGAACATAAATCATATCGCCGGAAGCAAGGCGCAGGACATTACGAAGATAGCGGAAATCCTTACCAATTATCGTGAGAAGCCCCTTACTGTCGAGATTCTTTTGAGAGATATACTGACGCAAGGCTATTTCTTTTCTTTTTCTTCTTTGAGGATTTCCAAATCCTGAAGCTCTTTGAGTGTCTTCGTGCTGGCAATCAAGTCAGTGAAATTTTCTTTTTGAAGAATCGATATTGCCTCGTTAAGCTGGATGTCGTAATCCAAATCGTAAAGCATGGTGCCCTTTGTTTTGTTTACTTCATTGCGCACAAGCTTACGCAAACTTGATTCATCAATCTCGCTGTACTTCTTTTTTAAGGTTTTGGCAAAATCCGCAATCTGTTTTTCGGTCAAGTCTGAACGACCGTCCACGAAATCAGAAATCTCAGTTGACTTATACAATTCGAGGTACTGTTTTTCGCCATTCTCGCTGAGAACCGGGAAGAGGACTTCCCTATCTGGCGGAATTCCGATTTTGTCAATGTTTACATCGCTTGGGGTGTAGTAGCGGGCCATAGTGATTTTAAGGCCGTCGGTAGAAGAAAGCGGAAGAACCTGCTGAACCGACCCTTTTCCGTATGTTCGCTGGCCAACCAGATATGCCAGGTGATTGTCCTTGAGCGCTCCGCTAACGATTTCAGAGGCAGATGCGCTACCTTTGTTGATAAGAACCACAATCGGCATATTTCTTACGGTAGTTTTTCTGGCCGTTGCCGTGAAGACTGAATTCTCGAATGAAAGACGGCTCTTAGTTGAGACAATGGGGCCGTTATCGATGAATTTGTCCGCAATGTCGGCGGCGCTCGTAATCAATCCGCCCGGATTGTTTCGCAAATCAATGATAAGGCTTGTGGCGTTATTTGCCTGGAAGAATTCGATTGCTTCCTGGGTGCGTTCAACTGTCTGCGGCGTAAATTCAATCAGGCGGGCATAGCCGATTTTTGTGCCTTCAATCATGCCGTATTTTACGGTAGGGACTTCGATTATAGCCCGGACAAGGGTAACCGGGAATTCCATGTTCTTTCCACGGCGGATTACCAGATCAACGCTCTCACCGACCTTGCCACGGAGCATATCAAGAACCTGCTCCATTGTGATTGTTGAAGTGTCAGTTCCGTTGATTGAAATAATCAAGTCACCGGCAAGGATTCCTGCCTTGAAGCCCGGGGTATCCTCAACAGGAGAAGCAACCTCTACGAAAGCCGGTTTTTCCGGGCTGCTTTCAACAGGCTTAGAAATCTGAAGGCCTACCCCACCGAATGAGCCGGAAGTCGTGTCGTTGATATTTCGGAAACTTGATTTGTCAAGGTAGACTGTGTAAGGGTCCTTGAGGGCTTCGAGCATTCCTTTGAGTGCCCCCTCGTAAAGAACCTGAGGGTCAACTTCATCAACATAATTTCTCTGGACGAAATCAAAGACTCCGTTCATAAGCTCCATATACTGACGGGATTTTGTACCTGTTTCTGTGGCTGAGTTGGAAGATGACTGTGCAAAACATTGCGAAGCAAAAAGTGCGATTATAAAAATCAGAAGGACTGAATTGATGCGTTTCATTATTGAATCAAAATTTTTCATATTAATTCCATTTTATGTTTCTATAAGATAAAAATCAATCTTTATAAAGAAAGAAAAGTATGATATAATTAAGTTTATGCAAATTATTCCAGTGGCAAGCGGCAAAGGTGGTGTCGGAAAGAGCCTTCTGTCCGCAAATTTAGCAATCGCACTTGGTCAGGCAGGCAAAAAAGTCATTCTGGCAGACCTCGACCTGGGAGCGTCAAACCTTCATCTTGTTATCGGTCAAAAATCTCCCAAAAAGGGAATAGGCACTTTTCTTACAGGTGAATCAAAATTCGAAGAAATTATCTCAAAGACAGATTACGACAATGTAAGTTTCATTGCAGGCGACTCAGAAATTCCGGGCTTAAGTGCACTGAAAGTTGCTCAAAAAAATGCCCTCATCAAAAAATTCCACAATGTTGACGCTGACTATCTTATTGTCGATTTGGGAGCCGGCACTCACCTCACCATTCTTGATCTCTTTCTCATTTCTCCTCAGGGAATCATCGTCACGGCCCCAACCGTTACGGCAACGCTGAACGGTTATCTCTTTCTCAAAAATGCTGTTTTCCGTCTCATGGCGGCCACATTCAAAAAAAATTCAAAGGCAGCTGACTTTATCGCAAAACTCCGCAACGACTCAGCATCCCTGCAAAAGCTTTATATTCCAAAATTGATTGAAAAAATCACCGAAATCGATCCTGAGAACGGCGAAAAATTCAAAAGAAGGCTCTCTCAGTTCCGTCCCCGCCTTATCATGAACATGATTGACGAGCCGAAAGATGCAGACAAGGCACAGAAAATCCGCCGCTCCTGCCAGCAGTACCTTGGCCTCGATGTCGAGTCTCTTGGCGTGATGTACCGGGATTCAATGCAGGACAAGGCCCTTTCTTCAAGCCTTCCGGTCACCGTCTACAAGCCCAATTCAGTCCTTGCCCAGGCAATTTTCCGCATAGCCGAAAAAATCATGCAGACAGAGTCACTCACTTTTGATGAGTCTTTTGAGCAGGCAACGGAAGAAGCCAGCGATGATTACTCAGCAAAACTTTCTTACATCGAAGACCTGGTCGGTTCAGGTGCTTTGAGCGTGGGCGAGCTTGCAGAAATGATTAAGACTCAGCAGTACGAGCTGGCCCAGCTCAAAAACGAGAACATCATGTTAAAATCCCGCCTGGTCAAGGCGGCAAAACAAGGATTCAAATTATGATTTTACCACTCTACATAAATTATCCAAGCTGGATTCACCCGGAGATTTTCCCAGGCCTGCCCTTTTTGTCTTTGCTCCGCTGGTACGGCCTCATGTACATCTTCGCTTTTGGAACGGCCTTTTTTGTCCTCAAAAAATTGCTGAAGGAAGGTGCTCTTGACTCAACAAACGCTGACGGCACTTTGAGAAAGGCCAGCGAAGACGATATTTTCAGCTTCATTGCCACAGGAATCGTTTTCCTGCTGATTGGCGCCCGGGTTTTCTCAACTCTGGTCTATGACACATCTGGAATTTATTTCAAAAAGCCCTGGCTGATTTTCTGGCCCTTTCAGAACGGCCGCTTTACGGGCCTTGCCGGCATGAGCTACCACGGCGGCTTTATCGGCGGCCTTTTGGGAATGATTTTCTGGTGCTGGCGGCACAAAGTATCTTTTTTCAAATGGTCTGACGCAATGGTAACGGCAATTCCCCTTGGCTACACCTTTGGCCGAATCGGAAACTTTATGAACGGCGAGCTTTACGGCCGCATTACCACAGCCCCCTGGGGCATGGTCTTCCCCCACGCCGAAAAATTCTCATCTTCATTGCCCTGGGTGCGTGAATTCATGCAGAAAATCGGAATGGAAGCAAATACGGCCCTGGTCAATCTTCCCCGCCATCCAAGCCAGCTCTATGAAGCCTTTTTTGAGGGGCTCGTTCTTTTTTCAATCATCTGGCTCCTGCACAAAAAGAAGCCTTTCGACGGATTTTCAGGCGGCCTCTACACCGCAGGCTACGGCATCTTCCGTTTTTTTATCGAGTACTTCCGTGAACCGGACGCAGACATAGGCTACCGTATCGCCGCAGACACAAATGCCCCAATCTACATGAACACAAGCCTGCTGAACATCTCCACAGGCCAGATTCTGTGCTTCCTGATGATTCTAGGCGGAATCGGAGTGGCAACTGCGGGGTGGATATTAAGGAAGAGAAATTAAAAAGAGAGGCAAAGTTCAATGGGCATTCAAGGAAATTTAGAGAAAAAAAACGATAAAGTAAAAAATAATTCTTTAAATTGCAGTGCCAAGACAAAACTTCTTTCTCTTTTTTCTGGCTGTGGAGGAATGGACATTGGCTTTTCTGGAAACTTCACCTGCCTTAAAAAATCAGTAAACGAAAAACTTCATTCTGATTGGATTGAATCAAAAATCGGAAATTGGGTGAAACTTGCTCCGACAAACTTTGAGACGGTTTTTGCAAACGATATTCGACCAGATGCAAAGGCTGCATGGATTTCTTATTTTGAAAAAGAAAATCCTGCCGCAAATGACATTTATCATCTTTCAAGTATCGTTGATTTGGTAAAACAGGCAAAAGAGGGAACTTTTGAATTTCCGAAAGATATTGAAATCGTGACAGGAGGCTTTCCTTGTCAGGATTTTTCTGTCTCTGGTAAAAGACTGGGCTTTAACTCGCAAAAAAGTCATCTTGGAAAAAAACTGACCGATGATGAGCCTTCGGTGGAAAGTCGCGGGCAGCTTTATATGTGGATGCGAGATGTAATAACGCTTACTTCACCGAAAATCTTTATCGCTGAAAATGTCAAAGGTCTTACAAACCTTGAAGATGTCAAGGAAATTATCGAACATGATTTTGCAGAGGCGGGAAACGGCGGCTATCTTGTTGTAAATGCCAAAGTTTTAAATGCTTCACATTTTGGTGTTCCGCAAGGACGGGAAAGAGTTATTTTCTTTGGTTTTAATAAATCAGCCCTTACGAAACAGGCTCTTGAAGAGCTGTCAAAATCAAAAATTTCTGATGAATACAATCCTTATCCAAAAGAAACTCATTCGAAATCAGATGAAAGCCTTTATCCAATCGTGACTTGTTCAGATGCCTTTATCGACCTCAAAGAACCTGAATATTCAAACGATAAATCACAGCAAGTTTATTCAAAGGCAAAATATATGGGAAAGCATTGTCAGGGGCAAACAGAGGTAAAGCTTGATGATGTCGGTCCCACAATAAGAAGCGAACACCATGGAAATATCGAGTACAGACGACTCAGTGCAGAACACGGTGGTAAACATAGCGAGGAATTAAGTTCTGGGCTTCCAGAGCGACGACTTACAATCCGTGAATGTGCAAGAATACAAACTTTTCCTGATGATTATCAGTTTATTCTTCCAAAAACAGAAAAAAACAGCTCTGTTTCATCCAGTGATGCTTACAAAATTATCGGAAATGCAGTCCCATGTGTGCTTGCATACAATATAGCCAAAAATATTGAGAGCAAGTGGAGTCTTTATTTTGGAGAGAAAAAATGATAGTTTCAGAGAATTCAAAACCAGAAATCGCCGAGTTCAAAAAATTGATGGCAGATACAGATTCTTTTTTGAACAAAGAGGCAGTAGGTCATGAGCAATATTTTCAAAAGCGAAATTCTCAGTTGCTCGAAGAAGATGTTTGTGCAGCTTTACGAGAGTGTTCGAAAGGAACGAAATTTGATGGTTCTATCGAACTTGTTTCTGGCGCACAGTTTCCAGACATAGTGGCTGCAAAATGCTACGGAGTAGAAGTAAAAAGCACGATAAAAAATCATTGGACTTCAACAGGTTCAAGTATTCTTGAATCAACAAGAATTCCTAGTGTAGAGAGAATTTTTATGACCTTCGGTAAGCTTGGAGCACCGATTGAATTTCGCTCTCGTCCGTACGAAGAATGTCTTTCTGAAATAGCCGTAACTCATTATCCTAGATATAAAATTGATATGACTCTTGAAAAAGGAAAGACGATATTTGATAAAATAGGAATGACTTATGATGAGCTTAGAAAACTTGAAAATCCTGTTGAACCTGTATCTAAGTACTATAAGTCGAAATTAAAAGATGGAGAAAGTCTTTGGTGGGCAAGCGATGAGAAAATAGACGAACATACAGTTCCGATGACTGTAAAACTTTTTTCTACTCTAAGCAGCGAAGATAAGGAAAAAATTCTGGTTATTCTGTATACAATGTTTCCTCAGATTTTAGGAAAAAGAGGTGACAAATATAATAAGCCCGCCCTCTATCTTATGACAAGATTTGGTGTTGTGAATCCGTCTTTCCGTGATATGTTCTCAGCCGGTGGTCAAGTTGATTGTACAACAAAATCTGGAGTCATCGTAAAAATGCCGGCTGCTTTTGGCAGAATTTCAAAACACAAGGATTTGATAACAGAAACCTTGTTAGATGCTTCGAAAGAAACCCTTGAAGAAAACTGGGGCATTGCACTTGATGGCAGAAACAAAATTTTACAATGGTGCGAGTTGTGTGCAACTGAATATGCTTCAACAAAAGATACTCTTGGCTATCAAACTGCAGTTACAATTCTTTTTAATATTTTTGGTTTCTAATTCCTCTTATTCAGAAAAATCTTTGAGAAGTTGATTAACGCTAAATAGTCCGAATAAAACCAAACCTAGCCGATAAAAGCAAAAAAAACAGGCGGAGTCGGGGTTCTGGCACGAACTCGCCTGAGCTATGCTCACTGCGATGTTCGGGACAGGTTCCCGACGGGAGCCTGTTTTTTTTTGTTTGTGTTCGATAATTTCCTTTTATTCCGAAACTTAAGCGTTAATCAACTCCGCAAGTTTATCACTTGTGAAGCCGAAATGCTCTGCTACTTTCTTTGCCGGACCTGACTCACCGAAATGGTCAATCGTGAACAAGTCTTTTTTGCTTGAAACGTAAGCTTCCCAGCCAGTCTTGCATCCGGCTTCAGCTACGATTACGCGGCCTTTTCCGAGAATCTTTTTTTGGAAATCTTCGCTCTGTGACTCAAAGAGGTTCTTGTCGAGGATTGAGATAACCCGGACAGACTTTCCGCTTACTTTTGCGGCAGCTTCCAAAGCCATGTTCACTTCTGAGCCTGTTGCGACGATTGTGACATCAGGATTTTCGGCACCTGTTTTTACGATGTAGGCACCTTTTTTGATTGTCTCACGCCAGTTTTTGTCTTCTTTTGCGTAAACAGGAACATTCTGTCTTGTGAGGGCGAAAAGAACAGGATGGTCTTTTGCCTCCATTGCCATGTGCCATGCGGCAACAGTCTCTTCGGCATCGCCCGGGCGCAAAACCTGCAAATTCGGGATTGAACGGAGAGAAGAAAGCTGTTCGATTGGCTGATGGGTCGGGCCGTCCTCGCCGAGGTAGATTGAATCGTGAGTGAGGTCGTAGATTACCGGCTGCTTCATGAGGGCTGCAAGTCGGATTGAAGGGCGCATATAGTCAGAGAAGACGAGGTAGGTCGCACAGTATGGGCGAAGTCCGCCGTGCAAAGATATGCCCGCACATTCTGAAGCCATGCCGAATTCTCGGATACCGAACTCGATTGAGCGTCCTTTGCGGTTTTCTGGTGAGAATGTGCCGTTGTCGCACTTCATTCCTGATTTGTTTGAGCCTTTGAGGTCAGCTGAGCCACCAACCAGGTATGAATAGCGCAAGCCCATTGCATTAATCATATCACCTGAAGCAGTTCGTGTTGCAACTGATTTTCCGACTTCGTATGTAGGATCATCGGCAGTGCCATCAGCAGTACCCTCGTAAGAAGCCTTCCATTCTTTTGCAAGCTCCGGGTTTTCTTTTGCCCAAGCAGCGAATTCAGCATTCCAGTCAGACTCTCGTTTTGCGAATTCTGCTTTTTTGTCAGCGAAATATTTTACGGCCTCTTCGTCAATCTGGAAGAATTTCTCCGGGTCAAGGCCCAGGTTCTTTTTGGTTTCTGCAACATCAGCTTCTCCAAGAGGCTCACCGTGAACTGAAGGAGTGCCCTGTTTTGGAGCGAATTTACCGATTACAGATTTGAGCATGATGAGGGTCGGCTTGTTTTCTTCTTTTTTGGCCTGTTCAATGAGGGATGCAACGCCTTCAACATCGTACATGTCTCCTTTAAGAACCTGCCAGCCGTATGCCTCGTAGCGTTTTCCGATATCCTCTGTGAAAGTAATGTCGGTTGAGCCGTCGATTGAGATTTTGTTCTGATCGTAGAAGACGATGAGCTTGCCAAGTTTGTTGTGGCCTGCGAAAGAAGATGCTTCTGATGAAACGCCCTCTTCGAGACAACCTTCGCCAACCAGAGCATAAGTATAGTGATTTACGATTTTGTGGTTTGCTGTGTTGTATTTTGCCTCAAGCATTGATTCTGCCAGAGCCATACCTACGGCAAGGGCAATTCCCTGACCGAGAGGACCTGATGTATTTTCTACGCCGTCACAAAGGCCGTACTCCGGATGACCACAGCATGGAGAGCCTACCTGGCGGAAATTCTTGATGTCGTCAAGGGTAACTTTGTATCCAGCCAGATGAAGAATTGAATACAAAAGCATTGAGCCGTGTCCTGCAGAAAGTACGAAGCGGTCACGGTCTGCCCATTTTGAATTTGCTGGGTTGTGCTTTAAAACCTCCCCGTACAAAAGTGCGGCAAGTTCTGCGGTGCCCAGCGGAAGACCCGGATGTCCTGAATTTGCCTTCTGAATAGCGTCAATCGAAAGACTACGAATAGTTTTTGCGACAGCAGCGATTCCCTTAGAGTTCATATAAAAGCCCTCCTTTAAAAATATCATTAGCCACCTGCAATTTGCTAGATGACATTGAATCTGTTTTTCTTAACTTTGTCCAAGGCAGAAATCAGAAGCGGTTTTATGTCCTCAAAGTTCATTTCCATGCCTTCAAGGGAAAGCTCCATGGCACAGGCCTCTTCGTCCGCACAGTCCGAATCATCAGAAAGAATTTCCAGCATGCGTGAAATATGCGTGTACAACTGAGAGAGAGTGACGAGTTCCTGTTGTGGGAGCTGGTTCAGTTCCTTGTTGTCGCAATCAAGCTCATAAACCAGAGAGCCGACTTCACCGAACAATTTTAACGCCCTGTGACGGAGCGAACCGTTAGAAAAATCAGCAAACCAATTATAATTCTTGCGAAGTATAGCATTTCTATTGTGAATTTGCAATGTAAGCAACTTTTTCTCGTTATCAGATAAAGGAATATCCTTTGGAATCAGCTTTTCGATTACCTCGTCGATGTTATCTTTTTTTTCGTAAAGCGAGTCCTTGAGATAGCAGTCAATCACAAAATCAGGAAGAGCAAAGAAAGGAACAGCACGGCCGTCCTCCTCGTATATGTCATGGTTCCACTTTCCAACAGCAGGGACATCCTGCCCCTTGAACCAGAGCCTGGTTTCAACACCAAAAAGCTCAAGCCCGACTTTTTTTGATCTCTCCAGAAATTCGTGGACAGAGCCGCAATCAGGAACACAAAGCTCACGGCGGTTTTCGTAAAAGACATTCGCAAGCTGCTCCTCAATGCTTGAACAAGGCCCCATGCTGTCAAAACTTTCGAGAAGGGCGGATTCCAGCTTGTCGTACCATTTCTGCCGCTCCATGTCCTCAGCACTAATCTGGAAAGGATTCAGCTTATGAGTGAGAACAGGAATCACTTCGATGATACCCTTGTCCCAGTCGTAGACCCGGCACAAAATACGGTCGCCATATTTGAAATCAACCTTGTCGAAAATCGGCTCCATGGAAATGCCGGTAAGGCTCATTTTTAGGGGAAGCTCAAAATTGTTCTCGGCAATATGCAAATCCTTGCAGGCAGGATCAGAACTGATATACTGTGCGGAAAATTCATCACCGTAGAGGCAGAACAAATCCCTGGCGGTGTTGCAGTCCGTGTCAAAAAGCTTTTCCGGAAGCTCCTGCCCTAAAAATTCAAAAGTGAGGGAATAAGAAAGAGCATCCAAATCTACAAAAGGCATGCATCTGTCGCCGGGAACGAAAACCTTCTGCTCAACTTCTTTTTGGGTTGGCATAAAACTGAAAATCTGATCGGTAAAGGCACCTGCACGGGTGATATACATCTTTTTTTGCAGTGAAAAAGCCCGTCCGTCATTGTCGAGGAAATCCTTAAGTTCTTCGAGCGAAATTTTATGCCCCAGACCGCAGAGCATGACGAGAAGTTCCTTTGCTGAAAAAGGCATCGGATAAGTTCTGAGAAAATTAGTCAAAAAGTTTTCTATTGAAACACTCACGATATAAAGATACTAAAAAAATGATGAAAAAGCAAAGAGTGAGATTACAAAGAAAAGATTAGAATTTTCTTTTATTCAGCCCTGCTTTTTTTTGATGTCAGCCTGAACCACATCCAGTAGTATCTTCGGTTAAAAAAGACCAGGAGTTTTGCCATCCCGAAAGAAATAGCGTAAATAAAAATAAAGCCGAGAATTATCATTAAAAGCGGCATGTTGTCAAAATCAAGGAAAAAGTAGGGAATTTTGTCGCCGGCGATTACATTTCCCTGAATCAGGGCGATTATGATTGCCGCATAAACCGTTACGAAAGCCGTTCCATTCCAGAGCTGGCGGAAGCTCAAAAGGCCGAGCGGAGAGTCATTCAAAACAAATGAAAGGATTGTCAAAAGAGGAATCAAAAGATGCATAAAAAACATGTCGATTCGAAGGATGTGCATATGCTGACTGAAGAATGGAAGCTGACTGAGCAAAACTACGATTAAAATAAGACTTTCTGCCACAGAGCTTGAAAGACGGATAAAATAGACCAGGGAGCGGGTCAGCTCAGTCTTGCGGGTAATTTCGATTATGTTGATTATGATAAAGGCCGTCGTCAGAATTGTGGTGAAGATTGTTCCGTCTACGGTCATCCATCTGAAGGTAAGCAGACCTTCCTTGTCAAACTTGAAGATGAAGTAAACCGAAAAAAACCCGCAGAGGACAATGAGAGCGGAAATGGCGATGTTGAGGATTTTTTTTGTCCTGTAGCGTCTGTCAAAACCAGCGATGACCTGATCAATATTCATTTTTTCCCTCCTTTAAAAACACCGCGTTAGGCGGTCTTGCATGGAAGCAACGAATCTGCAAGTTTTCGTCAACGGCGAAAACTTGGCCGTGATAAAATTACAGGGATGTAATTTTATCATGCCTCCTTTTGCAGGGCA
>CAMOEE010000004.1 GCA_946611835.1 uncultured Treponema sp.
GCGGCAAGTTCACAGTCGAAGGAATGCTCAACTGGAGTTTCCTTGCTAACTACAACAACAACGGCGATGTAGACAATTTCGTATTCGGAACTTCAAATCTCAATCCTCTCTCGCTCAAATATGGAGTCCGTAACATGGAGAAGGGAGTATGGGCAGGTGACAACAAGGTCGCTCAGAATTCAACTGACGCAGATTTGACAGCTCTTAAATCACGAACAGACGTTTCTTACAACGACCGGGCAAATGTTTCTAACACGATTCAGGATTCATACTATGTAAACTTCATCTACCACATCACAAAGAATTTTGACTTTGGTGTCGGTACAAAACTCAACTGGCAGGTAGGCCCGGCTCCACGATACGGAAGCTGGCTCTGGGAATCAGACGCTCATGTTCGTCAGGGCGGATTCTCAACAGCATACGATGACCGTTCAGGTGCCTTCGGACTGACTTCATCTGAGACTGTCGGAACTTACAAATACACAGTTGACGCTCCGGGAAGCGCTGATGTCGTCGGTTTCGTTCCTTACGCAAACAAATACGCAAAAAGAGCGCTGGGTCTTCGTTTTATAAGCGACAGCAAGGCTCTTGAACTTGGTGCTGCCCTTCCAAACGGATTCAACACAGACGATCCTGCCGTAAATCTGGCCGCCCGCTTCTCACCACTGGAATGGCTTTCTCTCGCAGCCGCTCTTGAGGGAACTTTTGACGATCAGGAAAACTTCTACACAGGGGCAACTCTCGGAATGGATTCTTTCATTCTTGACCTCTATTTCGCAGCTGATTCTCTCTTCACAAAGGCTGATGATGACCAGGCTTACGGAACGGGGGCTGCAATTCAGTTCACAATTCCGAACACAAGCATGGTTCTTCGTCCAGAGCTGGGCGTAAACTTCTTCGAGAACCCGAATTACGATTTCGCATGGTACACAGGCGGAACACTTTCATTCGGAATCACAAAAGAACTCGGCTTCAATATCTGGGGTTCTTTCGCACAGGGTTCAAAAGACAAACGATGGAGCGACTATAAATCAACAGAAGACTGGGACGGTGGAAGAATTTTTGACATTCGCCCTGAGCTGACTTTCGAAGTCTCAAAGCATACAAACCTGGCTGTTTATGTTGATTTTGAGCACAGAACTGCATATGACGGCGTTTCACGCAAATGCTGGTCATCAGGCATTTTCTGGACTTATATTTTCTAAAATCAATTTTTTGTCGGGGGGGGCGGCCTGCTGGCTCAGCCCCGACAATTTTATTTTAAGGGGTAAAAAATGGGCGGTATTTTCGGTGTCGTTTCTAAGGACGACTGTTCTCTGGATTTATTTTTTGGCGTTGACTATCACTCGCATTTGGGAACTCGCAGGGGCGGTCTTGCAGTCTGGCGAAAAGATGAAAAGTTCCAGCGGGCGATTCACAATATTCAGAACTCACCTTTCCGTACAAAATTTGAAACCGACATCGAAGAGATGAAAGGCAAGGTCGGAATCGGCTGTATCTCCGACTACGAGCCTCAGCCGCTTTTGGCTCGCTCACATTTGGGTCGTTTTGCCGTAACCACAGTCGGCGTTGTCACCAACAAAGACGAGCTTGTCGATGAGCTGATGTCAAACGGCGGAGCCTTCCTTGAAATGAGCGGCGGCGAAATCAACCAGACTGAGCTGATTCTTGCAATGATTAACACTCAGAAGACAATCCTCGACGGAATCCGCTATGTTCAGTCAAAAATCAAAGGCTCAATCACCATGCTCGTGGCCACTCCGGAAGGAATTTACGGCGCACGAGATAAAATGGGCCGCACTCCCCTTCAAATCGGCATCAAAAAAGACACCCAGGGCTCAATCCTGGCCCATTGTTTATCATTCGAGAGCTTTGCCTACATCAATCTGGGCTATCAGGATTTGCATGAGCTTGGACCTGCCGAAATCGTTTTTGTGACCGCTGACCGCTATGAGGTTTTGCAGAAGCCACAGAAAGAAATGAAAATCTGTACCTTCCTCTGGATTTACTACGGCTACCCGACGGCCTGCTACGAGGGAGTCAATGTTGAGGCAATGCGCTACAACTGCGGAAAATACCTTGCAAAACGAGACAAGGACGACAACATTCACCCGGACTGTGCGGCAGGTGTCCCTGACTCAGGAACGGCCCATGCTGTAGGTTACGCCAACGAGGCCGGGATCCCATTTACCCGCCCCTTCATCAAATACACACCGACCTGGCCGCGAAGCTTTATGCCGACAAACCAGGAGCAGCGCAATCTCATCGCCCACATGAAGCTTATCCCGGTTCAGCAGCTGATTAAGGACAAGAGCATTCTTTTGATTGACGACTCAATCGTGCGCGGAACTCAACTTCGGGAGACCACAGACTTCTTGTACCAGTCTGGCGCAAAGGAAGTTCACGTGCGTCCCGCCTGTCCGCCGATTATGTTCGGCTGCAAATACCTGAACTTCTCCCGCTCAAAGAGCGAGATGGACCTGATTGCCCGCCGGGTCGTAAAGCAGTTTGAGGGCGAGAATGTGAGCATGGAAACCTTGCAGAAATACTGCGACCCGGATACCCCGGAATACGCAAAAATGCAGGAAGAAATCCGAAAGCAGCTCCACTTCACAACCCTCCGCTTCCACCGCCTTGACGACATGCTCGACTCCACCGGCCTCGACCACTGCAAGCTCTGCACCTATTGCTGGAATGGTAGGGAGCGTTAAAAAATCGCACGAGGTGCGATTTTAGCGAGTCTCGGCGAAGGCTATGCCTGAGCCGCGGGAGGGAGTGACGGCGTAGCCGGAAAAACTCACGAGGTGAGTTTTTAACGACTCTCCGAGCAGCTATGCTGCGAAGGCGGACGGGAGTGACGGTTAAACCTCCACTTCCCTGTTATGTCTTAAATACCACAGGCGGCACTTGATTTGCTCTTCCGGCACATTGAGCAGCTTGCCTGCGGCGACCCGATAACAATTCTGCTGCCCGGAATAAATTTCCGGGCTTATTTTTTCGTCCGACTTGTAGTCCACGATTGTGTAAGTTCCGTCGGCATTCTGGAAAATCAGATCGATGGAGCCGGTCCAGATAAAGCCCTCGTGGAACATGCGGAAAGCCCATTCTGCCTTTAAGAGCCTTTTTTGCGCCAGAGCAGAGTCCGCTGAATTATAGGCGGCTTTTCCGAGTTCGCTTTGGGCAAAGGAATGGCACATCTTTACGCACTCTTCTTTTGTTTCCTCAATTTTTGCCTGAGAAAGCTGCTTGAAAAGCTTTACAGGGGGCTGATATTCCTCCGGTATAATTCCCTGAGCCTGGGCACGAAGATAATCGTGAACAAGGCTTCCGAAATCAGCGGCGGAGAAAGCTGCATCCTGGAGAGTGTCGCTGTCAGAGATTTTAGCAGGCAGGTCTTCGTCAAAAACAGCGTCTTCAGCCTTTGCACGGGCTTCCGACTCCAAGCCGCTGGGAGTTTTTCTGTTTGAAAGAGGCTCCTCATAAGGAACTTCTTCGATTTGAGGCGGCAGTGGCTCGTAAATTCTGGTTTTGGATTCAGTATTTTTCTTTTCAGAGTGAGTGTCCGCTTTTTTTACAGGTTCAATGCTCAGGTAAGTAAACGGAACTTCTTCTTCCTCAGAAAGGCTGTCCTTACCGAGAGAATACCCGTCATCCTTAAGCTCTTCCCCGTAAAATTTCAGGGCAGTCTTTTCAATCAGTTTGAGGGAATCTTCTTCATAGTCTTTTAACTTTCCTTTTGAATCATAGGGAGCCCATTCGCCAACGATGAAGACTTCTGAAATCGCCCTTGTAATCGCAACATAAAGGATTCGGCGGAATTCTGCCAGCTCTTCTTTGTCGGAAAGTGATTTCTGAACAAGGGCAAAATAATTCATGCTTCCGCTCTCAGGCTTTATGCTCGCTCCGTATTCTTCATCAAAGAAAACGCTTGCCCTGTCACCCTTATTTCTCGCCCCGATACAGCCCCTGACGAAAACATATTTGAACTGAAGCCCCTTGCTCTTGTGAATGGTCATAATCTGAACGGCATCTTTTGCTTCAAGAGGATAGGAAACTTGGCCGACATCAATTTCTTCATCGTCCAGAGATGACTTCTCATTGTTCTTTGTTATGGCCAGCTGGTCAACGAACCATGAGATATTTTTCTGAGCCTCATCGCACTGGCGGGCAAGCTCAAACAAAAAGTCGAAAAGCTCTGCGTAGAGTTCCGTCTTCTGGTTTTCCATCGTGGCATAGAGGTAGCCTGTCTCATGCCACAAATCATTGATTGTCGAAGAAAGTTTCTGGCTTAAGACCTGATGAGACTTCTGCTTTAAGTAGAGGATTCCGCCCACAAAACGATTTTTCTGGCTCTCTGAAGACTCTGAAAGAAGCTGGTCCGCCACCCTTTGTAACTCTTCTTCCGTTTCGGGAAGGGAAGAAAGCGTGTTATCAACAAGAATTGTCTGCAAAGATTTCTGGTTCAGGTTGCAGAACGGGGAGGCAAGGAATGAGGCAAAGGCATTTTTGTCATTGGGATAGACGCAAAGGCGGAGGAAATTGTAAATGTCGTTCACAGGGCCGTCTGTGAAGATGTCTGTGTTCTGGTCAAGCTGATAGGGAATGCCGAAATAGTTGAGCCAGGTCAAAAGCTGTCGTCGGTTCCGGCTCCTGTCGAGGATTGCAAAGTCACTGAAAGTGCATTTTTCGCCCTTTTCACGCTTTTCTTCAATCATTCCGGCGATTTTTTTTGCTATGAAGTAAGCAGTCTGATTCTTTTCGTCCAGGAAAACCTTGTCTTCATCATTTTTGATATTGTTCATGTTAAGGGCGCAAAGATGAATCCTTGTATTTTCGCATGTCAGTTCAGCCGGCGGGATTTCCTTTCCTGATTTCGGGTCATATTTTATGGCAGGATTTTCGTATTTGGCCTCGTAATTTCTTTCGGTCTTGTCATCGAAAATCAGGGAAGAAGCCCCGAAAATGCGGTTGAAGCCTGTTATAAGCTCCCTGTCGGAGCGGTAGTTGTAGACCATCTGCAAAAAGTTCTGCTGGCCCAGGCTGCTTTTAAGCCCGTTGAAGACAGAAACCTCGGCTCCACGGAATTTATAGATTGACTGTTTTTCGTCCCCCACGAAGAAAAGCTTGTCACTCACAATGTCAGCCGCCCCAGGGATTCCGTTTTTGCAACCATATTCCTCACCCTCAAAACCTTTTTCGGAGACAAGGAAAAGCAGGTCACGGTTCTTTCCGTTGTTGTCCTGAAATTCGTCAATCATAATCTTGCTGAAGGCATGTTTTTCCTGACGGCGGATTTCTTTTCGCTCGATAAGGATTTCAAGCGAAAGTTCCGAGACATCAGTGAATGTGAGCTTTCCAGAAATTCTCTTCTGACGGTTGATTTGAGCCGTAAAGCGGTCAAAAAGCTCGTTCAGGGATTTGATTGCGGGATAATTTTTGATGTAGTTTGCCAGGGAAGAAATATATTGCTCCAAAAAGCTGCCCTTTCGGACAAGCTTGATTGAAGTCCACAAGTCTTTCACAGTTTTTTTTCCACAATATTTAATTTCAAAATGATTGAAAATTTCCAGAACCGCGTCGACTTTTTTAAGCTCTTCAGAATCTGGCTTTTCAAAATCCAAGTCAGAAGGAAGAATCATATCCTGAATTGAGATTGACTGTAAAAATTCCTGAGTTTTTTCCGATTCAAGATAAATTTCTTCGGTCGTCGCACTACATTCAGTTAAAGCAGAAGAAAAAGTTGATAAAGCTGAATTCAGGTTCGTTGCCCCCAGGTTCACCTTTGTTCCTTTGTTTGTTTCTTCAAGATAATCATTGTAGGCCTCCCTGAGTGAAGCCGGACATGGATTTGTCTTAGCCGTCTCGCCCAGCAAAAGAAAATTCCAGGCCTGAATGACTTCTTTTTTCTGAAGCTCTAGTTTTTTTACGAAAAAGCCTTCCGGCGTGATAATCGAAGTGTTCTTAATGATTGTCGATGAAAGAATTTTGTCAGCGAAATTCTGATAGCCTCCAACCTGTGCAAAAGTTTTTATTCCGGCTGATTCCCGGTTTTCAAAAACAAATGGAAGGGCCTGTTTTTTAATCTCGCTTTCTGCGTCCCCGTCCCCGACAGAAAAATCCGGGCGGATTCCATAAGAATTTGCCGCCTGTGCGACTATTCCCTTGCAGTAAGAGTCAAAAGTCTGAATGTGAACATTGGAAAAATCTTCCAGGGCTTCTTTTGCCCTCTGTCTTTCAGTCTCCGGTGTCTGGGGATTTTCGGCAAAAAAGCTTAGGGTCTGGTAGATTCGCTCGTACATTTCGCCGGTCGCTTTTTTTGTGAATGTAATCGTGAGGATTTTTGAGGCCGGAATTCCCACGCTCATAACCAGCCAGGCAAAACGGGTGGCCAGAACCTGAGTTTTTCCGGAACCGGCTCCTGCGGCGACTACAGTGTTATCAGTACGGCAGCAGACTTTTCTCTGAAGGGGGTCAAGTTTTCGTTCAAGCAAATCAAGATATTTGTATTCGTTATCCATTTTTTTAATCCTTGTCTTATTTTCTCTTTGCGACTTCATAGTTTCTTCGGCAGACTGACTTAAAATTGCATTGCAGGCAGTCCTCGTACAAGTCAACTTTTTCTGAATCAGGCGAGAATTTTTGCTCTGACACCAGTCTTTCAAATTCATCTGAATACTTTTCGAAGGCTTCCATGGTCGGCTTAAAATCTTCCTGAGAGCAGTTTGCCGTGTTTCTGTCGATTGCACAGTTTGATGAAGATTTTTTGATTGAGTAGAAGCGGGCGACATCGACATCCCCCACGCTTTCGTTTGCGGCAATCAGAGAAATGTACATGGGCATCTGAAAATCACCCAGTTTTTCATTCTTAACCTTGATATCCTCGGCTTTGGGCATGGAAGAATTTTTGTAGTCGATTATAGTCCAGCCGTCAGCCTCAAGATTCTTTTTCGCAGGTTTTAAGAGGAGGTCGATTTTTCCGTAGTAATTGTATTTTTTGTCCTCATTTTTTGCGGAATATGACTTTTCGACACCATACACGACGCATCCGCCATAGCCGAGAGTTTTTGTTTTCGTGTTTATGTTTGCACCGCTCGGCATATTCGGCTGCAGGAAATCTTTAAGGAAGACGAGAATGGCCCTTGCAAGAGAGTCCAGCTGGGATTCAAGCATTTTCTGAGAGAGGGGGCTTTTTGAGTAATCCCTGCCCGAATCTTTTATGGCGGTAAGGGCGTGTTTTTTAAGAGTGGCAAGAATTTCTTCCTCATTCTCAAAAAGCCCTCCATTACAAACAGGAAGCGGCATCTGGGATTTCTGGTAATCCTTCATAAAAAGCTCAAGGACTCTGTGATTTATGTTTCCCATGTCAAAAGTCTGCATTAAATCCGTGTCCAGGGATTCTTCTTCGAGGGAAAGAACGGAGGAGAAAATCCATTTTCGTGGACAGGGGAAGAATTTCTTCATGTCACTCTGGGTGATTACGATTTTTCCGTCTCTTTCTGATTCCGGGAGATTTTTGCTCCTGTTTTCCACCAGCGTGAATTTCACTTTTTCAAGCAGCTTTGAGCCGGCTTCATCGTCCCTGGAATCACTTTCTTCTATATTAAACGACTGGAAACGGGCGATATTGTCTTTCTGGGCCTTTGAAAGACGGAGGGGAGAGGCAAAAGGACGAGCCAGCATGTAATTTTTTTCGGCAAGGATGAAATCTTCCTCATCAAGGCTGCTCTCATGGTCTTCAATTTGAGCAAGGGCATTGTGGCAGATTGCGAAGCCCGAGAAACTTTCCTCCGCATAGCTGAAGTGAGAGTTTGTCGCCGAATAAAGCCTTATAAAGGCCTTCGATGCGTTGAATTTTTTGTCATCATTTTGAAGGGCCAGCATCCGCCTTTTTTCTTCATTAAGGAAGCCGAGTTTTTTATACTGAATCTCAAGGTTCTTCTGGCTTGAATCAATCACGAACTGATGGGGAAAATATGCACCGGCCGTAAGCTTGTAGGGATAAACGGAGATTCCCCTTTTCTGCTCCTGAGGAGTGTAGGATTTTTTTCCAAGCTCAGTGATGAAAAAGTCATAATGATTTGACACAGAAAGGGCTGTCTTTCCCTGGCCACAATATTCTTTTTCGACCTGGGCAAGCTCTTTCAGTTCCGTGATGCAACGACCAAGGATAGCGTCGGCAATCTTTGAGAATTCCTCACCCGCAAGATATTTATCCCTGAAAATCAGCCAGGCCTGGATAATCCCATCAAAAGAATTTGCCCTGCAGATTGCGGAAATGTCATGCTTTAAATCCCGGTAAAAATTAAGCTCCCGGTTGTTTTCGGATGAAGTCGCAGAAAGGGCAGCTTCCCAGGAGTCAAAATGCACTTTTCCCCCATCTGCCTGCTCGTCAAAACCGCAGATACAGCGCATCCTGTTTCCTTCCTGAATTAAATTTTCCCTCAAAACTTTCAGCTCTTTCTTCCAGGGAATGTACTCGTCAAGAAGAAGGGAACGCATGGATTCATAAGAAAAGCCTGTGTTAAAGCAGTTCTGAATTTCAGTAAAAACCTGGCCGGCCGTATTCTGAATCAGGGGAAAGCCCGCCCTGATAACGAACGGAACGCAATATTTTGTAAGCTCCCGCTCAAGATAAGGACGCAGGGTCTGTAAATCAGGAACGCTTAAAGTAACTTGGTCCCAGCGGACTTTTTCGCCCTCTTTTGAATCCTTATTGTCGCCTGCACACAGACGGCGAATTGCCAGAATCGTCCTTCTGAGCTCTTTGCGGGAGTCCGAATACTTAATGCAGGGAATCTTTTTCTCACCGCTCTCTTTGGGAAGGCTCACAATCGTTATGTCAGGGCATTTTTTGAAGACATCAATGTAGTCAGAATAATCCTCAAGAATCTCCGGGTAAAAAATGATGTAGTGCCTGCCTGTGGCCGAAAAATCAGGCTCCACCCAGCTGGGCTCGAAGAAATTGTTCTCGTCAAGAAAGACTTTGTATCTCTCGTAAAGGACAAGGTAATCCCTGTCCTCGTCATCCATCTTGTAATCAGGATGGGCCATAAGAGTCTTGTGCCAGAGATTCAGCGACTTCAGGATATTGGAAATCCAGTCAGCGAAAGAAGAGGCATCGCCCCGGAATTCGGGATTTATGAGTTTTTTGAAAATCGTCTCGCTTTCAGAAGATTCGGCATTCCGTGAAATCAGCGAGCTTACGAAAAACTTTCGCAAAATTGCGGGAATACTCACCCTGTCCTCTTCCTTTCCCCGAACCACTTCGCCCTTGAACTTGTCCCAGGCGGTAAAGCGTTCGAGAGGGACTGCCTGAACTCCGCTCTGTTCCGGATGAGTAACGCACCAGTCCGCCCATGAATTCATCACGACATCGGTTGAAAAAACAAAAACATTGTTCTGATCTCGGAGGGCTTCTTTAAAAAAAGAGCCGAGATTCTGCGCTTCAATAAACTTTTCTTCTGCCATGGGAAGATTATAGCATAAAAAAAACTTCTGTAGACATCATTTCTGCTATGACCTATAATTTCGCACAAATATGCGCTTAATTAAACAATTTTCGATTCTAGTCTTAGTATGTTTTGTCGGGGAAATTCTCCATGCCCTGATTCCCCTGCCGGTTCCAGCCAGCATTTACGGTCTTGTGCTCATGTTCATCGCCCTTCAGTCAGGTTTTATGCCTCTTGATGCCGTTGAAGAACTCTCTGACGGGCTTTTGGGCGTCATGCCGATTCTCTTTGTTCCATCTACCGTCGGTCTTATTCTCGCATGGCCGATTCTCAAGGTTCACTGGCTTGAATTCACGATTATCGGTGTCGGAAGCACAATCGCAGTTTTCTTCGCTTCGGGCCATGTCACCCAGCTTGTGATTCGCCTCATCCGAAAAATTACGAATCAGCCATCAAATCAGCAGGACTAAAATTCAGGTGTCATTATGCAGAATATTTCTGATTTTCTTACAAACTCGCTCTCATTCGGTCTTTTCATTTCACTCACATGCTATTGGATTGCGACAATCATCTACAGGAAAACAAAATTCTTTCTTTTTGCGCCTCTACTTGTAGCCTGTGCTCTCATCATTATTTTTCTTGTAGTATTCAAGGTTCCTTATGAAAGCTACCTCAAAGGCGCGAACTTTCTCTACTATTTGATGACTCCCTGCACGGTCGCGCTTGCAATTCCCCTTTACAGGCAGTTCTCAAAGCTCAGGGACAATGCCCCGGCTATTATTCTCGGAATCATCGCAGGAATTCTTGCCAACGCAATCCTCATTTTCTTCTTCTGCTCGATTTTTAAAATCAACCACAGTGAATACGCCTCGATTCTCCCCAAGTCAATCACTACACCAATCGGAATCGCCCTCTCAAACCAGAACGGCGGCATTGAGTCGGTCACGATTCTTCTGATTACAATCGCCGGAAACATGGCCAACATCTTCGGAGTCATTTTCTGCAGGATTTTCAGAATCACGGAGCCTGTCGCCCAGGGAGTCGCCTGCGGGACAAGCGGACACGCAATGGGAACGGCAAAAGCCCTGGAGATGGGTGAAGTTCAGGGAGCCATGAGCGGTCTTTCCATTGCCGTCTGCGGTCTTCTCACCGTTGTGATTGTGCCCTTCTTCGTGGATTTGATTTAGCTCTGGTCAGCTTCCTTTTCAGCATTTTTATCGCCGGAAAGGGAATTCATCATCTTCGTGTAAATCTGCTGAACCTGATTGGCCACATTCAGCTCGGTCGAGATTTTTTCTTTTTCGGCCGTCACTGATGTCAGGCTGGCAATATAGTCTTTAAGCGAAAGGGCCATGGCATTGATTCCGTTTGCCACATCACCAATCTCATCGTTGTCAAAAATCTGGGCCTTCTGGTCAAGATTGCCCCGGCTTATTTCCTGCACATCCTTTGTCAAAACTTCAAGCGGCCTGGTCAGCGAAATTGAGAATCTTCTGGTGACAAGCATTACAACGAGCAGGACAAGGACCAGAAAAAGAACGAAGACGATAATCGCATAAAGAATGTGACGGTTCATGTCAAAAATCGGGGTCAGGACACTTTTTTTAGGAATGCAGAGGCAAAGTACCCACTCGGTTTTCATAATCGGAGCATAGGCATAGTAATTTCCGTCCTCTGCCAGTTCTACTCCCATGTTGAGGCTCCTGAGTTTTCCCGTTATGGCAGAATCAATAGTGCTTGTCTTGAAAATGTTTTTTGATTCCCCGGAAGTGATTGTGTTTCCCTGTTTGTCGATAAGGAAAGCGTAGGAATCGGTAAAGCCAGTCATGTCAACGAGAGTCTGATAAAGTTTGTCGATATGAAGGTCAAGGCAGAAAGCCCCGGCAAAAATGTCCTTTTCATTATAGAAAGGGGCGTAGCAGCTTATCATAAGCCCACGGCCAATGGAGTCACTGTAGACATCGGTAAAGCCTATGCTTTCAGAACTTTTCGCCTTTTTGTACCATTCTGACTGGAAATAATTGTAATAGTCCTCGCCCGAAGGCTCTTCTTCACCTTCATCATATCCTGAATCCCGGTCATAGCCTATGAGAAAACCACTTTCGCTTCCCGCATAGATATTCATACCGATGTCGCCGGTTACTTTGATTACGGTGGAATAAATTTCTTCAAGGTTGCCCAAAAGGTTCATCTCTTCCCTGAAAGATTCGATTTTGTAAGATTCCCCGGCAAGACAGCGCTGGATTGCATATTTTCCGGCATTCTCAGGATTTGGCGGCAGGACAGGATGGGGCTTGTAGTGATTTTTGTTCACATAGAGCCTGTGGGCATAATCAGAGAACATTTCCGCAAAATCAGTAATTCTCTCGATGTCGCCCTGAGCAACTTCAGCCTTATGAGTGATTAATGACATGAGGTTTTCTTCTGTCTGTCTGATAAGAGCCTGGGTGCTGCGGGAACGAATGCTCATCATGCCAAAAAGTCCCACAAAACTCGCCAGCAAAAGTGAGCTGCTGGAAATCAATATGGCCATATCACTGATTTTCTTTCTGATGGTTTTTCTCTTCTGTAACACGGGGTTCATGAAAGGCTCCTTTTACGAGGGATATTAAAGTTAATTTTAATAGTAGATTTGCATTTTGTAAACGAATTAATCGGATAATAATTATTCCAAAACTTTTCTTTGCGAAAAGTTATCTGTCATGCTATAATTTAAGAGTATTTATATGAAACACAATATCCTTGCAACTGTGCTGTTTTTTCTTGCATCTCTCACTCTCGCTGTCATCACACCAACTGTCCTTAGAACAAGCAGGGAGACAGAAATAAAAGGTCAGCTTATGGCCGGGCACATTTACGACGAGTTACAATCCAGCCTTTTCCGCCCAATAATCATTTCAGAAGCAATGGCCACTGACAATCTTCTGCTTAACACCCTAAAAAACGAACGCTCTACCTCAAAAAAAGAAATGGAAGAGCTTATGTCTTCTTACCTTGCAGGAATAAAAGAAAATTTTGGTTATATTGCGGCCTTCGTCATTTCCACAGATACACGCCGCTACTATACGCCAAATGGCATCGCAAAAATCATCGATCCTGAGTGCGACCCCTATGACATCTGGTACCAGGTTTTCCTAAACTCAGGCAAGAAAATGTCTCTGGATACAGACAGGGATCAGGTGAACGGCTACCGCTGGACAGTCTTCATCAATTCAAGGATATGCGACGAGAGTGGCAGGCTCATCGGTGTGTGCGGAGTCGGTCTTTTTATGGATGATTTACAAAAAATAATCGAGCATGAAGAAAAGGCCCACAATCTCAAAATAAATTTCATATCAAAAGACGGGCTTGTTCAGGTTGACACTGACTCTTCCAACATAGAGAACGCCTACATATCCGAAGCCATAACCGACAGGGCAGAAGAAAAAGAATTTACCTTCAGGCGCCGTTCTTCCGGGGGCTGGCGCATGGTACGCCTTATGCCTGAAGTTGACTGGTTCCTCGTCATACAGAAGTTCTCCAGAAGCGAAACCAAGAACTACATTTCCTACATAATCTTCCTTTATGTGATATTCGTCCTTTTTCTCGCCGTCAGCATTCAGAAAAAACCAAAGATGAACATCCACAGCCTCATAAAATCAGATGCCACAAAAGACCCCCTTACAGGTCTTCCCAACCGCAACTATGTCAGGGACAACTTTGGCGAGCAGGGCATTTTCAACACAACCCGCTACAAGTCTCTGGCCATGTTCGACATTGACTGCTTCAAGAGCATAAATGAAAACCGCAACGGAAACGAAATACTCCTTGGAATCGTCGCAATCCTTAATCAGGAAGTCGAAAACCGGGGTCTTGTCTTCCGCTGGGCAGGTGATGAATTCGTCTGTTTCCTCGAAATGGAAGTTCAGGAAGCCGAAAATGTATTCAAAAAAATCTGTAATCAGACCTTTGAGAAGCTTCAGGTGACAATTTCAGCAGGAATTGTCGAAGTCGACTTAACCGAAAGCATAAAAACCAATTACCATCGCGCCGTGCAGCTGTGTTATTCCGTCAAAGAAAAGGGTGGAAATGGAGTCAAAAGAAAGGCATGAAAAAATTCCACACCCGCTCCCTCAGGTTTCAGACAGTCCTCACCAGCGTTGCCCTCATTCTCGGTTCCTTTGTGCTCACGGCATTTTTTGTTCTCAAAAACGAGATAAAACAGGGAAATATACAGCTTGACTATGCGCTGAACCTTACGGCTGACAAAAAAATGCTGGAACTGAACGCAAGCTTCACGGCAACAGAAAAGGCTGTCCTTTCTTCACGGGACTATATTCTCCGTACAATCGACGAAGAGCGAATCCTCAGGGATGCAAAATACGAGAAAGCCTACATGGATGACCTGAAAAAAGAAATGTCTACGCTGGCAAGCCTTTCCCCGGACATTATGACCCTATACTTCCGCATGAACATAGACCGGTTCGGCGGCATGAGGGGGATTTTTCAGGAAAAACAGGCAGAAAGCGGTTTTTTAAGCATAAAGCCCACCGACATCAAAAAGTATTCCGTAACCGACACGGAACATGTTGGCTGGTATTATGAGCCAATCTGGGCAAAAAAGCCTATATGGACGGCTCCCTACGACAATCAGAACATAGGCACCCAGATGATTTCTTTCATAGCGCCAATTTACAGGAAGGGCCAGCTTTTGGGAATCGTCGGGATGGACATAAAACTCGCATCAATCAAAAACATAATCGATTCCCTTCCCCTCGAAGATCAAGCCTGCATTCTTTTGGGAAAGAACAAGGCCATCGTCTACTATAACAATGCACACACAAACAGCGGCCCCAGCGGAAATGTGGAGCAGTCGGCAGAAGTCAGCCTGATTACCGAAGCCTTTTCTGAAAACAAGGCAGACAGCATACAGAAGTTCCGCTGGAAATCACTCATGCACTGGGGCGTAATGAGACATCTTGAAAACGACATGTCGATTGTCCTTGGAGTGTCAGAAAATGCCATGAAAAGGGCCTTCAAAGCAATTATCTCCCCTCTCTGGATTTCCCTATCCATAGCTGTAGCATTCACCGCAATCCTGCTCTGGCTTGCCCTCTGGCGGGTCATCATGCCAATAAAAAAGATAACCGAAGCCACCCATAAGCTTTCCCGCGGTGAGCTGGGAATAAAAATCAACTACCACTCAAAGAACGAACTCGGAAAACTTTCCGAGAACATCAGCATGATGACAAGTCAGATGCAGGAGTACATAAACCATATCCGTGAGCAGACAAAAAATGAACGGGCGGCAAAGGAGAGGGCCGAAGCCGCCAGTCAGAGCAAGAGCGAATTCCTGTCATCGCTCTACCTCATCATGCAGGAAATTGACCTTGCAGAAAACACATTGAAGCTGGTTCAGGCAAGGGATAACTCCGGCAGCGACGAGCAGGAAATCATAGGAAACGCAGATGAAGTCCTCAAGCAGGTCATGCAAAAAACGGCGACAGCCTCTTCCCTTGATACGCTTTTGCCCTTCGTGAATCTTTCGACCTTGCAGGAACGAATGGAAAACCGGACTACGATTGCCCAGGAATTCCAGGGATTCGGCGGAATCTGGTGCCGAGGGCGCTTTATCGCAATGGATAAAAATCCCGACGGAAAGCTCCGCCATGTTTTGTGGGCGGTCGAAAACATCAACGACGAACGAAAAGAACGGGACCGTCTCGAAGGCGAGGTGGCAAAGAGCGTCGCGGCATCCGAAGCAAAAAGCGCCTTCCTTGCCAACATGAGCCACGAAATCCGAACACCAATCAATGCGGTTCTGGGCATGAACGAGATGATTCTCCGTGAGTGCGAGGACAAGGAAATCTTGGGCTATGCATCAAACATCAAAACGGCAGGAACGAACCTTCTTTCTATTGTAAATGACATCCTTGACTTTTCGAAAATTGAAGCAGGAAAAATGGAGCTTATCCCAGAGAATTACGATATTTCTTCCGTTGTGGTTGATCTGGTCAACATGATAAGCGACCGTGCTCACAAAAAAGACCTGGAATTCATTCTCAAAACCGATCCAAAACTCCCGAAAACGCTTTTTGGTGACAGCGTCCGCATAAAACAGTGTATCCTCAACCTGCTCACGAATGCGGTCAAATACACAAAAGAAGGAAAAGTCACCTTCACGGTCGGCTTCGAGAAGATTGATGACGCTCAGATTTCCCTTCTTGTCAGCGTTGAGGACACAGGCATCGGTATCAAAGAAGAGGACATGCTGAAGCTCTTCTCACCTTTCGAGCGCCTTGAAGAGGACAAAAACAAGACGATTGAAGGTACAGGACTGGGAATAAGCATCGTCGTAAAAATGCTCAGGATGATGGGCACGAAACTCGATGTTAAGAGCGAATACGGAAAAGGCTCGGTCTTCAGTTTTGCCGTAAAGCAGATGGTCACCGACTGGGCCGAAACCGGAGACATCAACGAATCCTACAAAGAAAGCATCTCTAAGATGGGGGCTTACAAAGAAAAACTCCATGCACCAAAAGCCAGGCTTCTCTTTGTGGATGACACCGAAATGAACCTGGAAGTCATTCAGGGGCTGCTCAAAAAAACAGAAATCAGGCTGGACATGGCTTTGAGCGGAATGGCAGCCCTCGAAAAAGTCCTTGAAAACAGCTACGACATTATCTTTATTGACCACCGTATGCCTGGCATGGACGGAATCCAGACACTCCACGCAATGCAGACGATGGAAGGTAACAAAAACGCAGGAAAACCATGTATTGCCCTCACGGCGAATGCGATTGCCGGCGTGAAACAAATGTACATCGACGAAGGCTTCACGGACTATCTGTCAAAACCGGTTGATCCCGACAAGCTTGAGGCTATGATCCGGAAATACCTGCCTCCAGAATACATCGAAGAGCCGCCAGAATCAGAAGATGACGACTCTGGCGAATCTTCCGAAAGCAAACTCAGCGGGGAGCTTCTTTCAAAGCTTAGTTCTATCGAAGGAATTGAGGTGGAGACTGCCCTCAAAAACTGCGGGACTGCCGAAGTCTTGCAGAACACAATCATCAAATATTACACGACCATCGAAAGCAAGGCCGAAGAACTGAATCAGCTTTTTGAAGCAGGCGATACCGAAAATTACGGAACAAAAGTCCATGCCTTAAAAAGCACTTCCCGCCTGATTGGTGCCATGGCCCTTGCTTCCCAAGCCGAATATCTTGAGCACGCAGCGGACAAGGCCTTTGCCGGCGACAAGGATGCCCTGGAAGAGATAAAGGCAAAACACAAGCCTCTCATAGAGCACTTACTGGGCTACAAGGAAAAACTAGCCCCCTTTGCGGCCGCCCTCGAAGAGCAAAAAGCCGCAGAGGAATCAACAAAAGCTGAGATAACGGAAGACGAACTCAAAGAAAAGATGACGAAGCTTTCACAAGCAGCCGAAGACTTTGACATTGACAGTCTTGACGCAATCGTCGCAGAGCTTTCTAAAGTTCGTTTGCCTGACTCATTTATAGAGACATTTAAAAAAATCCGCACGAGTGTGGAGAATGTTGATTTCAATGAACTGAAAGACTTGCTCAAGGTAGAAGGTTTTTCAGAATAAAACGAAGGAGGTTCTTTTATGAACGCAAAAGATTTATATGTATATGCTGATTTTACCCAGACTGCCGTGCAACAAATGATACAGGAACTCAAATCTCTCGGATACAAAGTATTTGAGGTAAAAGATGATGACGAGGCATTTAAGGTCGCCGCAAACGCAAAAAGCCATCTTATAATCGTCCTTAACGCCGGCATGAATGTCCGCCAGCTCGGCCTCATCTCAGAACAGGCACAGAGCGCAAAATCTTTCATCTATTTTGTCGGAAAAGCTCAGGAATTTTTCCCGGACAAGAGCGCCTTCCTCGAAAAAGTTCCAGGCGTGCATTTTTCAGGCTTTCCGATTGATTACAAAACTCTCAGCGAGGCCGCAGACTATAACGAAAGGGATAAAAAAAGGGTCCTTATCGTTGACGATGAGCCGATTATGCTCAGGAGCGTAAAAATGTGGCTGGGTGATGATTTTGAAGTCTCTCTGGTAAATTCCGGCGAGACAGCCCTTGATTTTTTGAACAAGCACCCGGTCGATTTAGTCCTGCTTGATTACCGGATGCCAGGCCTGGCTGGTCCTGATGTGCTCAAGGCTATCCGGGAAGACAAAGTCAACAAAAACCTTCCGATTATTTTCCTTACCAGCAAAAATGACAAGGAAAGCATCGTAAAGGTCATGTCCCTTAAGCCGGACGGCTACATCTTAAAGAGCAAAAGCCCGGAGGAAATAAAAGCAACCGTCATGAACTTCATAAAAACACGGGTCTGGCTCGCATAATTCAGTTAAAATTTGCGAAATCCAGTACTAGGGAGTAAAATGAATTCATGGATTTTCAAGGGTTTGTAAATACATTTTCTATACCATGCGCAGTTCTCTCTGTTCAGAATGCCTTTAACGGTCACTGTGGCGAAATTCGTATAGTAAAGTCAAACGATATCTACCGTGAGAAAATGGGTGTCGCCCGCTACCATGACGGAATGCTCTACCAGGATCTCGTTCCAAAAGACTCAAAATTTGAGGATTTCTGTTACCGCTCGGCAATCCTCAAAAAGAAGATGCATGCTTATATTCACACAAGGGGGATAAACGCCTGGTCTGACATCACTCTTATTCCCCTGGACTGCAATGACTCAAACTTATCATACTGCGCCTTCTTCTTCGAGCTTACAAGGGAGCCCGATGCCGAAAGAATTTCCAATGTCTCTGTTGAAACAGCCCATGCAATAATAAAAACAGCCCTCTCTTTAAACAATAAAGAGAATTTCATAGACGGAATTTCCGAAGTCGTATCAGACATCCAGAAAATCTCGGATGCGGATTGCAGCTGTATCCTCACACTTAACCGCAAAAGCAAAAAAATCAAGGTTCTCTACGAAAAAATCAAGGCTCCGTCAAAATATATCTCCGAAATTGCAAAGTCGATTTCTTATGAGCTTGTGGAAACATGGGAAAAGACACTCGGAAAAAGCAACTGTATCATCATAAAAGATGAGCATGACATGGAAGAAATGTCAAAAATCAATCCCCTGTGGTTTTCAAACCTCAGGCAATATGAAGTCAAGAGCGTCATAGTAAATCCACTTCTCAAAAACAACAAGATAATCGGCTATATTTTCATCTCGAATTTCAACACCGAAAAACTCGTCCAGTTAAAAGAACTCATCGAGCTGGTATCATATTTTGTCTCCGCCGCAATAGCAAATCACGGCAAAATCAAAGAGCTTGAGACTGTCAGTACGGAAGATACCCTCACGGGTGTCAAAAACCGAAATGCAATGAACATGCGCATAGACAGCTTCGTAACCGGAGCCGAGGTGCTGGAGCAGCCATTCGGAGTGATTTTTGCCGATATAAACGGACTCGATCAGGTTAACGAAGATGACGGCCACTCTTCCGGCGATATTCTTCTAAAAAAAGCCGCTGAATTACTCAAAAGCATTTTCCGCCAGGATGAAATTTACCGTTCAAGCGGCGCAGAATTCGTAATAATCGTTCCGGGCTGCTCAAAAGAAGACTTTACAAAAAAACTGAATGAATTAAAGGCCCGCTCATGCTACAGCTCTGAAGTCTGTCTCTCAATCGGAAGCGACTGGAACGACGAAGACCAGAATATCCGCCGCTCAATGCACATCGCCGACGAAGAAATGTACAACGAAAAAGCCAAATTCTATATGGAGCATCAGAATCTGGAGCGGCGCCGGAATCTCAGCTAGAAAAAGGAAGCTCAAGAATGCCAAAAAGTCCCTTCCAGAAAGTCGGTTCAACCAAAATAATCCCGATTTCTCTCAAACTACTCATTATTTTCGTCTCCCTCTTGATGCTTTCAAATTTCGCAACGAATTTCGTAAATTCCTTTCTTTCAAGGGCACAAATCATCAAACTGAACAACAGGATTATGGTGAGCCAGCTCAAGGACATTTACACGGCGGCCGGAAATCAGTATCAGATTCTCACCTTCACCGCCAGGAAAGATGAGGCCATAAAATCACTATATAACACAGCGAAGAGAGGATTTGAGCTTCCAAACAGCCTTGCCGCAGCCTTTGACAAAGAAGGGAAAATCCTTTTTTGTGCCAGCGCCAGTCCGATTTCTCCTGAGCAAAAAGAAAAGAAAGAAGGCGACACCCCATCGCTAAACGAAAATTCCAAAGACTTCTCTGACTTCGAAGCCCTGGCAATAATGAACCAGAACTTCGACAATGGAATCACCGACAGTGCGATTCTTTTCACTTCGGATTTGGGTCAGTATTACGGTGTCTATAAATATCAGGAAGACTGGGAATGTTATTTTCTCCGGGCGGAGCTTCTTTCAGACACAATGCGCACGAACAACCTTCTCTTCGGAATCATTTCTATCGTAATCGTATGTATCGTGACTCTCTTCCTCATGGCGGGAATCAGCATGTACCGCAGGATTCTGACAAATGTACACAAAATCACGGGCGACCTTTACGAAATGCAGTCTTCCCAGCATCTTACTACAATCGACCTTTCAGAATCGACAAACGATGATATCACTTATCTTGCGGCAAGCTTCAACTCCCTTTCATCGACAATCAACACCCTTCTCGGAATATTCCAGAAATTCGCCTCAAAAGATGTTGTGGCAAAAGCCTACACTGAGCATCAAATCAAACTTGAAGGAAATCAGCGGAATCTTGTTATGCTTTTCTCCGACATCAAAAGCTTCACTTACCGTACAGAAACCCTGGGCAACGACATAATTGACCTGCTGAACGTTCACTACGACAAGGTTATCCGAAAAGTCCACGAAAATTCAGGCGTAATCGGCTCAATCATCGGCGACGCAATTCTTGCGATTTACGGAACCCAAAAATCCGAAAACAAATCTCTTGATGCCCTGGAAACGGCATGGCAAATCACCCGGGTGACGGCAGAACTTCGCTCAAGGCTGATTGCACGACGGGCACAAATCGAAGAAAAACGGACTTTGACCGAGGCCGAGGAACGCATTTATCAGGCAGTTCTTCTTGATATTGGTGTCGGCATCGACGGCGGAAATGTCTTCTACGGAAACATCGGCTCAGAGGAGCATATGACAAACACGGTAATCGGTGACAATGTAAACTCAGCGAGCCGACTTGAGGGACTCACGAGAATTTACAGGCTTCCGGTCATCGTCTCCTCCTACATAAAAGACGAAATCGAAAAAGCCGGAATCACGAAATATAAATTTTTTGAGATTGACACGGTTCAGGTCAAGGGAAAAACCCAGGGCAAAAAGATTTACTTTCCCTACGACACCCTAATCTCAAACAGTCTTTCTGCATCCGGGGAAGATTTCGAAAACTACGAAAAGGCCCTTCAATCTTATTACAAAGGCGACTGGGACAGTGCCCGAAGAGAATTCAAGAATTGCCCTCTTGAAGCTGCCCAAGTCTTCCTCGAAAGAATCGCTGACAAATCAGCACCCGAAAACTGGAGCGGAATATGGACAATGCAATCGAAATAAACGAAGACCTCACCCACAAAGAAGTCGCCCTTTTTTTGGGAGACGAGCTTAAGAATCATAATAATGAAAGCGTAAAGTCATACAATCTTGAAGAAGAATACGCAAAAACAGCCAGGCATAAAAAACCTTTCGTCTGGATTCTTCTTGGCCTATGTTTTTTCATAGTCGGGGCAGGAACTCTTACTACCACAGGCCTTGTCTCCCATTCAAATCACAAAATTTCCATCAATATTGATTCTTTTGACGACCTTAACCTCAGAGCCCTGCTGAATTCGGCCGGAAGGGCACAGAATCTTTATGATACGGCCATAAAAAACAAAGAATCACTCATCCAGAACAAGAAGGACGAGCTTTCTCAGGCTGAGCAAAAACGAAACATGGATTTGTTCACCCTGCAGTCTGTGGCTTCCGTATCAACAAAAGCTTTTCTTGCAAAGGAGCATGAAAAAATCGAAGAGGAATACAAGACTGCCGTAAACGAGATTAACAGGAATTATGAACCTAAAATCACCGAAGCGGAAGAAGAAATAAAACACTACGAGTCAAAAAGGAATTCCTACAATTCAGAAAAACTGAATCAGGCAAAAGACGCCCAGGCTACGATTGACTCGACCAAACAGCTCCATGACATCGAAATGAAAGCCCAGGAAGACCGCTACGAAAAAAAAATCAAAGAATTGAGGGAAGAGCTGGCATCGCAAAAGGTAAGGGCCGCCCGCGAGCAAAAAGCCGCAGTCGAAGAAGTCAGGAAGATTTTTCAGGCAAAGATTGATTTGCTTGACCCAAGGGCACGGGAGCAAAATAAGGAACAGAACGAAATCATTCTTGATGCAGGAATTCAAAACAAGACCAAAAGCTCAAAACTCTGGGACAATGTGGAAAAACTGATTTTCAATGAAAACGATTACACCAGCGAGAATTCATCTTTTGATTACGCAGAGACAATCAAAGAGGCAGCAAAAGAACTGGAAGAAGCCCGCACCCTTGCGCTTCGCTTCAAGCCTATTCCCATGGAAAACTCCATCAAAGATTATGTTCCGGCAATCATGCACCAGACATATCAGGTTGCGAACAATCTGGCAGAAAGCGGATTCAAAATGCAGGAAGAACTAAGAAATTTGCAGGATTTCGCTGAGACAAGCCTGGCCTCAAGTTCAGCAGACGGAATTGTTTTTAAAAACACGAATTCAAGCACGACTCAGGCCTACATCAAAAAAACGAGCCGGGATAAAATCATTGAGGGAAAAAGCCTTGAGGCCCAGATAACTCACAAGGGAAAGCAAATCGCTGCAACAATCCAGAAGCAAGACGGAATCTATATCGTAACCATGATTTACCCGGAAGAAGACTCGTCTAAGCCCCAGACCGTATACTCAATCGACACAGGAGACCCAATCAGAATTCTGCCCCAAAAGTCAAAATAACGACAAGTCTTACATCTGATGTCAGCATTTTCGCAAAAGAGTTGAAAACTTCCTCTATAAAAGATATTATATGTGCTTATACTAGACTAATTGTCTTTACATAGAGGATTTCATGGAAACAGCTAATACAGTATTCACTCCGGCAGTCACCCCTATCAGAATCGGTATCGATGTCGGTTCAACTACAGTCAAAGTCGTTTGTCTCGATGAAAACGACAAAATGATTTACGGAGATTATCAGCGACACAGAGCGGATATCCGTAACACAATCATCACTGTAGTTACTCAGGCTTTGAACGAGGTCGAAAAGCTTGCGAAACTTGGTGACAAGCATACTGTTTCTGTAAAAGTCACTGGTTCCGGCGGTCTTTCTGTCTCTCAGTGGCTCAATGTCCCTTTCATTCAGGAAGTCGTTGCCGCTACAACTGCGGTCAAAAAACTCATTCCTCAGACCGATGTAGTAATCGAGCTTGGTGGTGAGGATGCAAAAATCACATATTTCACAGGCGGTGTCGAACAGCGAATGAACGGCACTTGTGCGGGTGGTACAGGAGCCTTCATCGATCAGATGGCAGCCCTTCTCGAAACAGACGCACCAGGCCTCAACAAGCTCGCAGCCGGCTGCAAACAGATTTATCCTATCGCTGCCCGCTGTGGTGTCTTCGCAAAAACAGACGTTCAGCCGCTCATCAATGAGGGCGCCCGCCGGGAAGATATCGCCGCATCTATTTTCCAGGCCGTCGTAAACCAGACAATCTCAGGCCTGGCTTGCGGTAAGCCAATCAAAGGTCATGTAGCATTCCTTGGAGGCCCGCTTCACTTCCTTGATCAGCTCCGAGTCCGCTTTATCGAAACTCTCAAACTTAAAGATGATGAAATTATCGTTCCGGAAGACTCTCAGCTTTTCGTAGCTTCAGGTTCCGCATACTCAGCCGAAAAAACATGTCATCCACTTTCATCTTCAATGCCAAAAAAATTCCTTACAATCGCCGAATTCCGGGATTCTCTCAAAAACCTTGAGGGTGCCGAGCTAAACGAAGTTCAGCGGCTTGAGCCTCTTTTCTTTGACGAAGAAGACCTTCGAAGATTCCGTGAGCGGCACGGCGAAGACAAGGCAAAACGAGGTGATTTGACAAAAGAACACGGTCCCCTTTTCCTTGGACTTGATGCAGGCTCAACGACAACAAAAGCTGTCCTCGTAAACAAAAAAGGCGAAATTCTATGGGACTTCTATGATGTAAACGCAGGAAATCCTGTCGAACTGGCAGTTCGGGTCCTCAAAGATTTGTACAAAATCCTTCCAGAAGACTGTTACATTGCCCGTGCAGTCTCAACAGGTTACGGCGAGGCCCTTTTCCAGGCAGCCCTTGGTGTCGATGCCGGTGAAGTTGAGACAATCACTCATTACCGTGCCGCAGAATTTTTCGTTCCGGGAGTTGAGTTCCTTCTCGACATTGGTGGACAGGACATGAAGTGTCTCCGCATGAAGGACGGAGCAATCACTTCAATTCAGCTCAACGAGGCTTGTTCTGCAGGTTGTGGTTCATTCCTTGCAAATTTTGCAAATTCAATGAACCTGGACATCAAGGAATTCTCAAAAAGAGCCCTTCTCGCTAAAAAGCCGGTTGACCTCGGTTCTCGATGTACAGTTTTCATGAACAGCCGTGTAAAACAGGCTCAAAAGGAAGGTGCCACAATCGATGACATCTCTGCAGGTCTTTCTTATTCTGTAATCAAAAACGCCCTTTTTAAGGTAATCAAACTCCGCCGTGCTTCAGAAATCGGCACAAAGGTCGTAGTTCAGGGCGGAACTTTCTATAACGACGCTGTTTTGCGTGCATTCGAAAAAATCGCTGGAGTCAATGTATTCCGACCGGATGTCGCAGGTCTCATGGGCGCTTACGGTTCGGCTCTTATCGCTTACGACCAGTGGCTCGACCTCACAGCGCCAAAACCAGGCCAGGAAAAGGGCTGGGTTCCGCCAAAAGTAGTTTCTAACATCGCAACACTGGAGCAGCTTGAGCAGTTCAAGGTCGATCTGGAACTTACAAGGTGCGGTGGCTGTCAGAACAACTGTCTTCTCACTATCAACACATTCACAACTGGTGGCCAGAAGCGACAGTTCATCACGGGCAACCGCTGTGAAAAGGGTTTGGAGCGACATCAGCTCAAAGACGACAGCGCAAAAACAGTTGACGGCTCAAACAAAGAAAATACAGGTGTCGAGTCAACAGGCTACGAGCTTCCAAATCTCTTCGACTGGAAGTACAAGCGGCTCTTCAACCACTACATTCCACTTCGCCCGGAAGATGCCCCCATGGGCTCAGTTGGTATTCCTCGTGTTCTCAACATGTACGAGAATTACCCCCTCTGGTTCACGATTTTCACAAAACTGGGCTTCCAGGTCAAAACATCTCCCCGCTCAAGCCGCATGATTTACGAGCGTGGTATCGACTCAATTCCTTCTGAGTCGGTCTGTTACCCGGCAAAAATCTCACACGGTCACATGGAATCGCTGCTCAAAATGGGCTGCAAATTCATCTTCTATCCGTGTATTCCATACGAAAAGATTGAAGACAAGGGTGCCGGAAACCACTATAACTGCCCGGTCGTCACTTCATATCCTGAAGTCTTAAAGCACAACCTCGACTCAATCAACGAAGCTAAAGATTTGCTCTTTATGAATCCTTTCCTCCCGATTTACGATTTACCTCGTTTGCGGGAACGGCTTTATGAAGAGCTTCACAAACACTTCCCAACCCTCACAAAAGAAGCTGTTTACTCGGCTGTCGATGAAGGCTGGAAGGAGCAGGAACAGTTCAAGATTGACACCCAGCGTGCCGCCGAGGAAGCTTTGGAGCAGCTTGTCGTAACTGGCGGAAACGGTATCGTTCTCGCTGGCCGGCCATACCACCTCGACCCGGAAATCAACCACGGTATTCCTGAGATGATTCACGGGCTGGGGCTTGCAGTCTTTACAGAAGACTCTGTTGCTCATCTAGGCTCAATCGAGCGGCCATTGCGAATCATCGACCAGTGGACATACCACAACAGGCTTTACCGTGCCGCAAATTTCGTAGCCGGAATGCCTAACCTCGAAATCGTTCAGCTCACTTCATTCGGTTGTGGTCTCGATGCCGTAACTGCCGATCAGGTTGACGAAATCATGAAGGCAAAGAGCCGTATGTACACTCTCATTAAGATTGATGAAGGCTCTAACCTCGGTGCGGTACGAATCCGAATCCGTTCTTTGATTGCGGCCGTAAAAGCCCGTCAGAGAAGCCACAAAAAGCTTCCGACAAAGAGCGCCGCTTATCAGCGAGTTATCTTCACCGAAGAAATGAAACACGAATACACGATTCTTTCTCCTCAGATGTCGCCGATTCACTTCCGCTTGCTGCAGAAAGCATTCCAGTATTCAGGCTACAATTTCGTCGTTCTCGATGCGGTTGATCCGAAAGCCGTTGATACAGGCCTTAAATATGTCAACAATGACGCATGTTATCCGTCTATCCTCACGACAGGTCAGATGATTGAGGCCCTTGAATCAGGAAAATACGACATCAATAAAACGGCCCTTATCATGTCTCAAACTGGTGGCGGCTGCCGTGCGACAAACTACATCGGCTTTATCCGCCGAGCCTTGAACGATGCTGGCTGGAGCCACGTCCCGGTTATTTCACTTAACGCCTTGGGCATGGAAAAAAACCCTGGCTTCACATTCACGCCAAGCATGGTTCACAAGGCCGCTATGTCTATGTTCATCGGCGACTTGCTCATGCGCGTTCTTTACCGCGTGCGACCATACGAAGCAGAACCGGGCAGTGCAAACCGCTTGTATGAAAAGTGGAATGCAAAAGCCGAGGAAATGCTCAAATCAAACTCAATCTTCAAATACCGACGCTTGATTCGTGGAATCATCAAAGATTTCGACAATCTGCCGATTCTTCCAGTCAAAAAGGCTCGTGTCGGCGTTGTCGGTGAAATTCTCGTAAAATTCCACCCGACAGCAAACAATGACATCGTAAATGTAATCGAAAGAGAAGGTGCGGAATGTGTAATGCCGGACTTCATGGACTTCATGTTCTACACATTCTCGGACGGTGCCTTCCGCTACAGGGAACTTGCTTTCCCGAAATCAGAAGAGCGCAACGGAAAAATCTTCGTGTGGTTACTTGAGCTTTACCGCCGCTACATGAAGAAATGCCTCAAAAAGAGCCGCCGATTTGAACCTCCTCACTCAATCTGGGATATGATGAAGAGCGTTGAAGGTCTTATCCAAACAGGAAACATCTCTGGCGAAGGCTGGTTCCTCACAGCTGAGATGGTCGAGCTTATTCACTCAGGAGCTCCAAGCGTTGCTTGTGTTCAGCCTTTTGCATGTCTTCCAAACCACATCACAGGTAAGGGCATGATAAAGGAATTGCGCCGCCGCTACCCGGAGGCAAACATCAGCGCAATCGACTACGATCCTGGTGCTTCTGAAGTCAACCAGCTTAACCGACTCAAGCTTCTTTTGAGCAATGCCCCAATCGGCAAAAACCCGGACGAGCTTCCAAACGGCAAAATCTGGACGAAAAAAGGCGAAGTAGAGCCAATCATCCAGTACGCAAGCGGTGGCTCACAGTTCCTGGACGACGACCCGGTTGATGCCAAGAACTCAATTCCGGCAACAACGGCCGTGTAAGTTGAAAGTTGAAAGTTGAAAGTTGAAAACGGAAAGCTGAAAGCTGAAGGTTGAAAGTTAAAAACTGTAAGCTGAAAATCAAAAAATGAACTGCCCGACGGTGCACCTTGTGTTTGCATCTTCGGGCAGTTTTTTTTTTACTTTACCAATAATACTCCGTGTACGCCATGTCCTCTGTGAGGAATTTACACTCTACCCTACTTTCTGGCCACAATCACCATAGTCCTTGCATTCTGATTGTAGGGGCTGAAGTCAAAATCTCCGTAAATTTCTACTGACTTAAAGCCGATTCCTATCATAATGCGCTTCAACTCAATGGCAGAATAAAGCCGCTGGATGAACTCGTGCTCGATCCGCTCTCCACTCTCATTGTCAATTAAAATCCAGCGAGAACGAAGGCCTTCCCAGGCACCGACCACGCTAAAGTCAGTTAGGACGGTTTTTCCTGCCCGCTCAAACCACTCGCCTTCGGTGAAGTCTTTTATCGCAATCTCACGACTTAAGTTTTCCAGGATAAAGAAACCGCCTTCCCGAACGGAATTGAAAATCGATTTTAGAATCTGCACATCTTCCTCGATTGTGTCACAATAACCAAAGGAGGTGAACAAATTGATTGCGCAGTCAAATTTCTTCTCGCTTTTAAAAGTCCTAAGGTCTGCCTTTATAAGCTCAAGGTCAACGCCCTCGGCACTTGCGGTCTCAGCAGCGGCATCCAGCTCGCTTTGAATCAAATCAACTCCGGTGACTTCAAGGCCCAGGCTGGCAAGCTCAACGGAGATTCTTCCAGGTCCGCATCCTGCATCAAGGATTTTTGCACCTTTTCCAAGGCCAGCAATCTTACAAACGCTGTCGGCGACCGCCGGAGCCTCTGCCCAGCGGGCGGCGTCAAACATAATCGGGGCATAGTTCTTCCAGAAATCTTCCTTTTCAAACCATTCGACTTTTTGAGCAGGTGGGACAAGATTCTCTTCCCTGGTCACATTTTTTGAAGCAGCTGTCTTTTTTTTTGCCATAAAATTCTCCTGAACTTATTATAACATGGAAATACGAATCAGGCACAGTCTTGGCGCCGTGAGTTTTTTCGCCTTCGGCGACCGGCTCCCATGACGCGCCCGAAGCACAGCTTCGAACGAGACTCGCCTAAAAACTCACCTCGTGAGTTTTTTCGCCTTCGGCGACCGGCTCCCTACTTCTTAATTATCCAAATTTTTGTCAGAATTTGACTTTTTATTCTTATAATAATACAATCATCTTATGAATGTATTGTTCGGAATTTCAGCTTCAAGTGGAATCGGTATCGGCCGGGCTTTTGTAATACCAGAGTCAGAAAAACGCATTATTTCGTCAAAAAAAATTAAGGCCGAAGAAAAACCCAAGCAGCTTGCAAGATTTGAAAAATCCCTCGCGAAAGTCACAGGGCAGATTGTCGAGCAGCTTGAGGTCGTAAAAGACGACAAGGTTCAGTCAGAAATTTTCGAAACATACTTTCTCATGCTCAACGACCCGGAATTTTTGGGTGATGTAAGAAAAACATTTGAGGAATCAAATTATTCAATAGAATATGTCCTGAACCAAAAAACAGAAGAATACGCTGACAGACTCCGTTCCAGCGGTAACGCATACCTCGCAGAAAGAGCCGAAGATATCTGCGACATTTTCGGAAGGGTCATCAACGAACTCCTGGATTTTCATCCATTTAACATTGAAAGCGTCCCCGATGACTGTGTAATAGTTGCAAAATCAATGAATCCCAGCGATACCGTAATTCTCTCAAAGCGAAAAATCGCCGGTATTGCCCTCACTGACGGCGGCGTTTCTTCTCATGTTGGAATTTTGGCCCGCAACTACGGTATTCCGGCTGTATTCAACATCGACAACATTCTCGGCGAGATAAAAAATGACTCAATGCTCATCGTCGATGGTTATTCAGGCGAAATTCTTGATTCCCCGGACGAAAAAACGCTCAGGGAATACCAGACTAAAATCGATATCGCAAAGGCTCATGCCGAAAAGTTAAAGCGATTCCGTGATATTCCGGCCACGACATCAGACGGCGAAAAATTCCTTCTCATGGCCAACATCGGTACAGTTGATGAGGCCCGGGTCGCAATGGAAGAAGGGGCAGACGGAATCGGCCTTTTCCGAACAGAATTTCTCTTTATGAGCGAGGCAAACACTGCAATGGGAGCCGCTCACTCAAAAGTCGCAGCTTTCACTGAAGAAAATCAGTTCAACGCATACAAGCGTGTTCTTGAGACAATGAGGGGAAAGCCGGTCACAATCCGTACCCTCGATGCCGGCGGTGATAAAATCATCTCCACACTCGAAGTTCAGCACTCAACAAGCGAAGAAAAGAACCCTCTCATGGGTTTAAGGGCAATTCGCCTTACCCTCGCAAACCCGCAGATTCTCAGAACACAATTCCGTGCCCTTTACCGTGCCAGCGTCTTCGGCAACCTTAAAATCATGCTTCCCCTTATCACGAGCGTCGAGCAGGTAAAAGAAGCACTGGCAATCGCCCAAAAAGTCCGTGAAGAGCTTAAAGCCGAAAACATTCCCTTCAATCCTGATGTTCCAATTGGCGTCATGATTGAAACCGCTGCAGCAGCGATGATTTCAGATTGTCTTGCAAAAGTTGCGGATTTCTTCTCAATCGGTACCAACGACCTCACCCAGTATACACTCGGAGTTGACCGGGAAAATGCGCTGGTCTCACAACTTTATGACGAATTCCACCTTGCGGTTCTCCGCCTGCTTCACAAAACCATAAAAGCCGCAGAAGCAGAAGGTCTTCCTCTCTCTGTATGTGGTGAAATGGCCAGCCGCCGGGACAGCGTAATGGTTCTTGCGGGAATGGGCGTCCGCACTTTGAGCATGAGCCCAAAACTGATTACCAGCGTCAAAGAACTTCTGTCGAAAATCAGCGTGGAAGAGCTAAAGGCAATCTCATCAAAAAGGCTCAACAACTTATAATTCAGCCCGCCGGATTGTAGAGAATTTTTGCAAGATTTGATATAATTCATTTCATGTCGAAATCAAAACCAAATCCTTTCGCTGAATATGATGAAGAGGCCGAAGCTCAGGCTCAAGGCTATGACACCTCAAAATATTATGTGAATCTTCCTCTGGTAGTAATCGCAGGCCGGCCGAATGTCGGAAAATCAACGCTCTTCAACCGCTTCATGCATCGTCGTCTTGCAATCGTTGACCCCACCCCAGGCGTAACCCGGGATCCTGTCGAGGCAACTGCCTTCATCATGGGAAAACCTGTTCGTCTGGTTGATACAGGCGGATATAAGCTGGACCGGGACCTTAAAAGCCGGGAATCCGAGATGGACGAACTTGTAGTCCAGAAAACATTGCAGTCAATTAAACAGGCCGATAAAATCCTTCTTTTGCTTGAAGCCGGAACAATCACAGGCGAGGATGAGGAATTCATTCATCTTCTTCGTCCTTATTGGGACAAGCTCATCGTTGCCGTAAACAAGTGCGAGGGCGGAAAGGGCGAGGATATCGCCTGGAACTATCTTCAGTATGGCTTTAAGGAACTGCTTTTTGTCTCCGCAGACCACGGCGACCACATCACGGATTTGGCAAAAAAACTCACAGAAAACCTTGATTTCTCAAAAGTCGAAGAAGGGGAAAAGCCTGCAGATCCCATTAGAATTGCGATTTTGGGTAAACCGAACACAGGTAAATCAACCCTCTCAAACCGCCTCACCCACTCGGAGAATTCCATCGTATCAGATTACGCAGGAACAACAAGGGATGTAGTCGAGGGCAAATTTCAGTATGCCGGCAAGAATTTTGAGATTATGGACACAGCAGGAATCCGCCGCAAAAAGAAAGTCCACGAAAATGTCGAATACTATTCAGTAAACAGGGCAATCAAAACCCTGGACAAATGCGATGTCGTCTTCCTTATGATTGACGCCCAGGAAGGTCTGGCCGACCAGGACAAAAAAATCTGCTCTCTGGCCTACGAGCGTGGCCGTGGAATCATTTTCGTCCTCAATAAGTGGGACACCCAGGAGCAGAGCAAAAAAACTCTCCGTGACACGGTGGATTACATCAAGACCATGTTCGGCCACATGAACTGGGCGCCGATTCTGCCTCTCTCAGCCCTAAAAGGCGAGGGAATCAAGGATTTGCTCAACAAGGCCATCGAATTGTACAATCAGCTCACCCGCAAGGTGGAGACAAGTGCCCTCAACAAGGCCCTCGAAGACTGGCTTTTCCATTATCCGCCGCCAGCCACAAAAGCGATTCACTTCAAAATCCGCTACATGACGCAAACTAGCACAAATCCGGTCTCATTCCGCATTTTCTGCACAAGCCCTGACAATGTTCCCGAAAGCTATGTCACCTATCTCAAAAACTCCATCCGCAAGGATTTGGGCTTTGACCAGATTCCGGTAGAACTCAACTTAAAGCCAAGCCGCAAGAGATGGGAAAACCGCTTCGATGAGGAAGATAGGGAGCGACGGCAATAGCCGGCAAAACCTGTGAGACAGGTTTTGAGCGAGTCTCGGAAAAATCTGCGATT